>JAULZJ010000181.1:0-2950 GCA_032117435.1 Candidatus Nanopelagicales bacterium
GGCCACCGTCCAGGCCTGATGGATGGCGCAACAACCGTCGTCCCCCGGTGGTCGGGGGAGGAGCGCTCGCAGGCACGGCAGTCGTGGAAGCGCGAGGTGCATCGCGCCCGAATGAGAATCGAGGAAACAGGATGACCGAGTACCCGCCGTTCGGTGCTGGACTGTGGCACTTTGCGAGCTATGTCGATCGCTACGCGACCGATGGCTACGCGCCAGCGGTGTCGACGATCGAGATGATCCAGCGTGCCGCCGAGGTCGGCGAGCTCTCCGCGGTCGATGTCCCCTATCCCTTCACGCCGGGGGTGGGTCTCGACGAGGTGCGCGACGCCTTGCGTGCCCACGGACTCTTCGTGACGGGCATCACGCCGGAGATCTACCTACGCCGCTTCGGGAAGGGCGCCTTCACCAATCCCGATCCCGGTGTCCGCGCAGCTGCACTCGAGCGCATGAACGAGGCTGCCGACATCGTGCGCGCTCTGGACGCCCAGTACCTCAAGATCTGGCCAGGGCAGGATGGCTGGGACTATCCCTTCCAGGTCAATCACCACGACCTATGGGCGCTTGCTGTCAATGGGATGCGCGATCTCGCTGCTGCTAACCCGGACCTGCGCATAGCCATTGAGTACAAGCCACGGGAGCCACGCGTCAAGATGACCTGGGACTCCGCTGCGCGGTCCATCCTCGGTATCCAGCAGATTGGCCTGGACAATGTCGGAGTCCTGCTGGACTTCGGCCATTCGCTCTACGGCGGTGAGTCACCGGCGGACGCTGCCCAGCTACTCATCGATCACGGAGTGCTCTATGGCATGGATGTCAACGACAACCTCCGCGGGTGGGATGACGATCTGGTGGTGGGGACGGTCCACCTCACCGAGATCTTCGAGTTCTTCTACACCCTGCGCATCAACAACTGGAGCGGTGTCTGGCAACTCGATCAGTTCCCCTTCCGGGAGGACACCGTGGAAGCCGCGCGATTGTCGATCGACACTCTCAAGGCGATCTACCGCGCCCTTGATGACCTGGACATGCCTGCACTGCGCGAGGCCCAGGCCCGTCAGGATGCGCTCGCCGCCCAGCGCATCGTGCAGCGGGCCCTGCTGTCCAGCATGGCCGGCCAATGAACGCACTCGCGGATCCCGCCGAGCTTGCCGAGGCGGCTCGCCGAGTGAGGCTGCGCGACCTCGGGATGGTGACCGATGCCGGCATGGGGCACATCGGGGGCGAATTCTCCGTCACCGACATCCTCGTGACGCTCTATCTCGGAGTCCTCGACCTCGAGTCCGATGATGGACGTGACCGCATGGTGCTGTCGAAGGGTCACGCTGCGGCTGCTCTCTACTCAACCCTGGCGGAGGCTGGGCTCCTCCCTGAGGAGGACTTGGCGACCTTCGTGCAGCCCGAGAGTGCACTCAATGGTCACCCTGCGCGCACCAAGCTCGAGTGGGTGGAGGCCAGCACAGGGCCGCTGGGGCATGGGCTGCCCATCGGCGTGGGCATGGCGATTGCGGCCCGCCTTGACGGATCCGATGCCCGCACCTACGTCGTGACCGGCGATGGTGAGATGCAGGAGGGATCCAACTGGGAAGCATTGATGATCGCGGCCCATCGTGGACTCGATCGGCTTGTCGTCATCATCGACCGTAACGGTCTGCAGCAGGGAGCCAGCGTCGCTGAGACGAGTGACCTCGAACCCCTGGGAGACAAGTTGCGCTCATTCGGCTGGGCTGTGCGCGAGGTCGATGGCCACGATCACGGGGCGCTTCAGGCGGCGCTGAGCAGCGTCCCGTGGGTGCCAGGACGTCCATCAGCTCTCATCGCCCGCACCCACAAGGGCCATCCGGTGTCCTTCATGTCCGATGTCCCCGCGTGGCACCATCGCGTGCCTTCCGCCGCTGAGGCAGCGACTGCGCGTGCGGAAGTGGAGTCGTCGTGACACTTCACGACTGCCGGGATGCCTTTGCGCAGACACTCTGCGATCTTGCTGAGCAGGACCACCGGATCGTCGCGGTCGTCAATGACTCGGTTGGGTCGAGCAAGCTGGGCGAGTTCCAGCAGCACTTCCCCGATCGCTTGATTAACGTAGGAATCGCAGAGCAGGCCATGGTCGGTGTAGCGGCTGGTCTCGCCGCGGGTGGCCGGATCCCCTTCGTGTCGGCGGCATCCTGCTTCCTCACCGCGCGAGCTATGGAGCAGATCAAGGTCGACGTTGCCTACTCCGGGCACCACGTCATCCTCTGCGGCCAGAGCCCGGGCGTCGCCTACGGCGAGCTGGGACCGACGCACCACTCGCCCGAAGACCTCGCCTGGCTGCGCGCAATCCCCGGATTGGCCGTCGTGGTGCCGGCGGATCCTGCCGAGACCGCAGCGGCAGTCCGGTGGGCGGCGGCGTACGACGGCCCTGCCTTCCTGCGCATCAGCCGCATGGGCGTCCCTGATGTCTTCCCCGATGGCATCGAATTCCAGCCGGGCGTCTCCAGCACTCTCCGGGAGGGAAGGGACGTCGGCATCATCTGCATGGGCACCACGGTGGCCCCGACTCTCGCGGCGGCGCACATCCTGGCAGCCGAAGGGGTCGAGGCGTCCGTCATCTCCATGTCCTCACTCGCACCGCTCGACCGAGAGGCGATCGTGGCCGTCGCATGCCGGACCCGCGGACTGGTCACGGTCGAGGAGGCCTATGTCAGCGGCCTTGGCGGTGCGGTGGCGGAAGTTGTCGTCGAGCACTGCCCCGTGCCGATGCGACGCGTCGGCCTGCGTGATGTCGCACCCACCGGATCGACATCGTGGCTGATGCATCGCGCAGGTATCGCACCCGATGCCATTGCGTCTGCTGCGCGCGAGGTGATAGGTCATCGCTGATGGCAGGTGATGTGCAGTGGGGATCATCCCAACTCATGACGAAGGTTGCGCTGCTCTATTACGAGAGCGGCATGCGTCAGTCGGAAATCGC
>JAULZJ010000182.1:0-3536 GCA_032117435.1 Candidatus Nanopelagicales bacterium
ATCTACTCGCGGTACCTCATGGGTGCCCTGCCCGGCATCGCCCGCCGAGCCTCCTCGAATCCGGATGCCTACGTCTACCTGGCCGAGTCGATCAGGGCGTGGCCCGACCAGGAGGACCTAGCCGGGTTGCTGACCGCCGCTGGGTGGCGCGACGCCGAGTGGCTCAACCTCACGGGTGGCATCGTCGCCCTGCACCGGGGTCGGCGTTGAGGCGTCGAGCCCGCGGATAGACTGCGAGCGCGTAGGACAAGGGGTCCCGCGCACGTGCCCGGTGGAGCGGCGAGTCCGTCCCTGACGGGCTGAGTCGCAGGACGTTTCGGAGGAGTGTGGTGAGTTCCTACGCGCCCATCCTCGTCCTCGGGCTGCTGGCAGCGGGCTTCGCCGTCTTCAGTGTGACGCTGACCACCTTCACGGGTCCGAAGCGCTACAACCGAGCCAAGGTCGACGCGTACGAGTGCGGTATCGATCCCACGCCCCAGCCCATGGGCGGTGGCCGATTTCCGGTGAAGTACTACCTCACCGCCATGATGTTCATCATCTTCGACATCGAGATCGTCTTCCTCTATCCCTGGGCCGTCGCCTTCGACCAATTGCCGCTTTTCGTCTTCCTCGCGATGATGTTGTTCCTGTTCAACCTCACCGTGCCGTACGTCTACGAATGGCGTCGCGGCGGACTGGATTGGGACTAAGCCATGGGCCTTGAGGAGAAACTGCCGTCCGGGGTGCTGCTGACCACGGTGGAGAAGGTGGCCGGCTATGCGCGCAAGGGCTCGCTGTGGCCCGCGACCTTCGGCCTCGCCTGCTGCGCGATCGAGATGATGGCGACCGGTGGCCCGCGCTACGACATCGCGCGCTTCGGCATGGAGGTCTTCCGCGCCTCGCCGCGTCAGGCGGATCTCATGATCGTCGCCGGCCGAGTGAGCCAGAAGATGGCTCCTGTGCTCCGCCAGATCTACGACCAGATGCCCAATCCCAAGTGGGTCCTTGCCATGGGCGTGTGCGCGAGCAGCGGCGGCATGTTCAACAACTACGCAATCGTCCAGGGGGTCGATCACGTGGTGCCGGTCGACATGTACCTCCCGGGGTGCCCACCGCGACCCGAGATGCTGATCGACGCGATCCTCAAGATCCACGATCAGATCCAGGACATGAAGCTCGGCGCCAATGCCGTGCGCGAGCAGGAGCAGCTGGAGATCGCCGCGCTCACCGCGAGTCCCACCCTGGAGATGCGAGGGCTGCTGCGATGACCGATCAGCAGCCCGTGTCTCCCGCCGAGGCCGGACTCGAGGTCGCGGCAAGCGCGACCACGCTGCCCGAGGGTGCGCTCGAGCTCGAGGTCATCGGCGTCCGGCATGGCGCCTTCGCGGCGCAGGATGGAGGCGACACCTCAGGCTTCGGAGGGCTCGTCGCGCCCATCGTCATGCCCGGTCCCTCCGAGCGTCCCTACGGCGCGTGGTTCGACGCGGCGGCAGATGAGATCGAGCTCGCCCTCGCCGACCGCGGTGTGCCGATGACCACGGCGGTCGAGAAGGTCGTCGTCGACCGTGGCGAGATCACCTTCTTCGTCCGCCGAGAGCACCTGCTGGCTTTCGCCTCGGTACTGCGCGATGAGCCCGCCCTGAGATTCGAGATGTGCATGGGGGTCAACGGCGTGCACTATCCGGCGGATGCGGGTCGTGAGTTGCACGCCGTCTATCCGTTCCTGTCCGTCACACATAACCGCCGCGTACGCGTCGAGGTCACCTGCCCGGATGCCGATCCGCGCGTGCCCTCCATCGTCTCGGTGTACCCGGCCAATGACTGGCACGAGCGCGAGACATACGACTTCTTCGGGATCGTCTTCGATGGGCACCCGGCCCTCACGAGGATCGAGATGCCGGATGATTGGCCGGGGCACCCGCAGCGCAAGGACTACCCGTTGGGCGGCATTCCCGTGGAGTACAAGGGCGCCGAGGTGCCGCCACCCGACCAGCGGAGGGCATACACCTGATGTCGACTGACCAGACCATCGCCGACGAGGGCATCGTCTACGAGGGCGAACTGCCGACCGAGGACCCGTATTCGCTCTCCTACGAGACGACCGGGGGCACCGTCTACACCGTCTCGGGGGGCGACTGGGACTCGATCTCGGCCCCCGACGAGGGCGAGCGCGAGCGCATCGTCGTCAACATGGGGCCGCAGCACCCGTCGACCCACGGCGTGCTCAGGCTCATCCTCGAGCTTGAGGGCGAGACCGTCGTCGATACGCGCTGCGGCATCGGATACCTCCACACGGGCATCGAGAAGAACATGGAGTTCCGCACCTGGACCCAGGGTGTCACGTTCGTCACCCGCATGGACTACCTCTCGCCCTTCTTCAACGAGACGGCGTACTGCCTCGGCGTCGAGAAGCTCCTCGGGGTCACCGACCAGATCCCGGAGCGTGCGAGGACCATCCGCGTGCTCATGATGGAGCTCAATCGCATCTCCTCCCACCTGGTCGCCCTGGCGACGGGTGGCATGGAGTTGGGCGCGCTCACCGCGATGACCTTCGGCTTCCGCGAGCGTGAGCTCATCCTCGACATCTTCGAGATGGTGACCGGGCTGCGCATGAATAGCGCCTTCGTGCGACCGGGCGGTGTCGCGCAGGACATCACCGATGACCAGGTCGCCCGCATCCGCGAGACCCTCCCCCTCCTCAGGAAGCGGATGAAGGACACCACGGACCTCCTCGTCGACAACGCGATCTGGATGGGACGCACCGTCGGAGTGGGCTACCTCGACCTGGCCGGCTGCATGGCCCTGGGTATCACCGGGCCGATCCTGCGCAGCACCGGCCTCCCGCACGACCTGCGCAAGTCGCAGCCCTACTGCGGCTACGAGACATACGAGTTCGACGTGCCCACCCAGGACACCTGCGATGCCTACGGTCGATTCCTCATCCGCGTCGCCGAGATGCAGGAGAGCATCAAGATCGTCGAGCAGGCCCTCGATCGCCTGCGCCCTGGTCCGGTCATGATCGAGGACAAGAAGATCGCCTGGCCGGCGCGCCTGTCTATCGGCGGGGATGGCCAGGGCAATTCACCCGAGCACATCAAGGAGATCATGGCCGAGTCGATGGAGGCCCTCATCCATCACTTCAAGCTCGTGACCGAGGGCTTCACAGTGCCCACGGGGCAGGTCTATTCCGCGATCGAGTCGCCGCGCGGGGAGCTCGGCGTGCACATCGTCAGTGACGGGGGCACCCGCCCTTACCGCGTGCACTATCGCGATCCCTCCTTCAACAACCTGCAGGCCACCGCAGCGATGTCCAACGGCAGCATGATCTCTGACGTCATCGCCGCCGTGGCCAGCATCGATCCGGTGATGGGTGGGGTGGATCGCTGATGGCGTACGACGAGAGCGTGATGGTGCAGATGCGCGAGATCATCGCGAGGTATCCCGAGTCCCGGTCCGCGGTGATGCCCCTGCTGCACCTGGTCCAGAGCATCGACGACGAAGTGACACCCGAGGGCATGCAGGTCGTCGCCGATGAGCTCGGCCTCGCGACGGCGGAG
>JAULZJ010000182.1:3546-3817 GCA_032117435.1 Candidatus Nanopelagicales bacterium
AACACCCTCTGCGCCCTCCTGGGCGGCGATGCAGTCTACGAGGCGGTGTCCGAGCGGCTGGGCGCGGGACATGACGAGCGCGATGCCGACGGGACCTTCTGGCTCGAGCGCATCGAGTGCCAGGCAGCCTGCACCCACGCTCCTGTGATGACCGTCGATTGGGAGTTCATGGATTGCCAGACGCCGCAGAGCGCGGTCGATGTCATCGACCGTCTTGCGCGCGGCGAGGAGGTCGTCTCGACTCGCGGTCCGGTGATCCGCGACTTCCAGG
>JAULZJ010000183.1:0-2077 GCA_032117435.1 Candidatus Nanopelagicales bacterium
CGAGATGAACTACACGGCCATCTCGAATGACAGCGGTCGGCGACTCGCCCGTCGCTAGGCCCAGCAGAGCTCGACCAGCCAGATGAGGGAGTTGCCATGGCCATGAATAAGGATCAGGCGAAGGGCAAGATCAAGGAAGCAGCAGGGGTCCTGACGGATAATGAGGAGTTGCAGGAGGAGGGCAAGGCTGATCAGTTCGTCGGGGACGCCAAGGGCGTCATCCACGATGTCGCCGACAAGGCCGACGAGGTGATCGATGACATCAAGCACGCCGTTCACAAGGATTAGACGCGCACCAGGAATAGCGGGCTCGTCCTAAGCGACGACTATTCGCGTCGTTCGAATTCCTCGAAGGCCCAAAGATCATAGTCATCGAGTATGACTCCGCCGTGGCCCGCCATGTCGAGCGCACACGCGATCTGGGCGCGATGCTCAGCGGAGTGCAGGCATGCCTGCGCGAGGATTGTCGAGCGCAGTGCACTGCGAGGGCCTTCCTCATCGACGAACTCGACCTCTACATCGGGTAAGGCCGCCTGCTCGAGCAGGAGGGCCTCGAGGTACGTCAGACGCTGGGCGAGGCCGTGCAATTCCTCTGCACCGCCCGGGATCTCGAGTTCCGTCCAGGGAGTGCCGGCAAGGCAGTGTGCGTACCACTCAGCTCCACCGACGATGTGCATCGCGAGCTGCCCGACCGTCCAGGCGTCTGGCGCATAGCGGGCCTGGAGCGCCTCCGGGGGCAAGGCTGCGAGATCGTCGAAGAGCCGCGCGTCGGCCCAGGCAAGGTGTCGCAGGGAGCGAGTCACGTCAATCACGCGCGCATGCTGTCATATCCAGGTCAGGGCCCCATGCTGTCGGGCTGACCCCCGTGATCCGGGAAGGCGCTAGCCGGATAATCACCCCCATGGGTTGGTCTGTGCTCCTCGTCGAGGACGACAACCTCGTACGGGCAGCCCTCAGCGCAGGACTCGCCCACCACGGCTTCGAGGTCACTGCGGTCGCAGATGCACGCACGGCGATGGCCGCCTTCACCACGTCAACGCCTGCGGTAGCCGTCCTCGACCTGCACCTGGGCGCCGGTCCGACCGGCATCGACCTCGCGGTCGGCATGCGCCAGCAGGCACCGGCCGTCGGCCTAGTCCTGCTCACCTCCTTCACCGATCCACGACTGCTGCGCACGTCGCTCGACACCATCCCCGAGGGAATGCTCTACCTCGTCAAGCAGTCGATCGACGACCTGTCCCTGCTTGCTGCCGCCATCGACGCGGCACCGGATACCAAGACATCGAACGCGACCAGCGCCCCGCGATCGCCGCTCACCGCCGCGCAGGCGGACACGCTGCGACTCCTGGCGGCAGGGCTGTCCAACAGCGAGATCGCGCGAGTCCGTGTCGTCACCGAGGCCACTGTCGAGAAGACCATCGCACGCACCGCCCAGGCACTGGGGATCGCTCACGGCGACGGCGTCAATCAGCGCGTAGCCCTCGCACGCGCCTACTTCCGCCTCATCGGGCGCACGACATGAGCCGCGGCCCGGTGATGCTGCTCGGCGCCACACTCCGCGAGCACATCGGCGGGCGCTGGGCGGTGAGCCTGGCCCTCTTCATCATCTATGTGCCGCTCGGCACGATCGCCACGATCGGCAACCTGTCGACCACAGTCCGGGGCACGACGCTGGGCAGCATCCTCCTCGCCTCGGTCATCAGCCTCGTGCCCGTAGGCCTCATCCTGTACCTCTCTGACATCACCTGGCTGCGCCATCGGCGGCAGAGTCCGGTGCCTGTCCTCTCCGTCGTAGCACTGGGAGCCGTCATCGGCTGCGCGCGGTCCGGATCGATGTACGCCGCCTCCCTCTGGCTCGGCATCCAGGAGCCTGACGCCGCCCTGGCGTGGACGCGCACGATCAGTGGAGGACTCCAGGGTGCCGCGGTCTATCCGCTCGCCGTCCTTGCGTTCTCCTTGGTCGCCACCTACCGGGATCAGCGTCGTCAGCTGATCTCCGCTCAGCTCTCCTGGGAGACGCGGCGCCTACAGGATGCTCGGGAGTGGGGTGAGATCCGCGCAGGGGTGATCGCACCAC
>JAULZJ010000184.1:0-8010 GCA_032117435.1 Candidatus Nanopelagicales bacterium
ACCTTTCCCCTGCAGGCGGCCCGGTTCGCAGTGACTCACCCCAGGATTGACCGATGAAGTACGTTGACGAGTTCCGGGATCCAGAGAAGGCCAGATACCTCCTTCGTGAGATCCGCTCGCTGGTCCAACGCATCGAACTCACCAAGACTCGGCCACTGTCGATCATGGAGGTCTGCGGCGGACACACCCACGCGATCTTCCGGTATGGCGTCGAGACGATGCTCCCCGAGGAGATCGAACTCGTGCACGGACCCGGGTGCCCGGTTTGCGTCCTGCCGATGGGCCGCGTCGACGACTGTGTCGCCATCGCGGAGAGCCCTGATGTCATCTTCACGACCTTCGGTGACGCGATGCGCGTGCCCGGGTCGAAGAAGAGCCTCCTGCAGGCGCGGGCGGACGGTTGTGACGTCCGCATGGTGTACTCACCCTTGGACGCACTCCGGCTGGCCAAGGAGAACCCGAACAAGAAGGTGGTCTTCTTCGCGCTGGGATTCGAGACCACGATGCCGAGCACCGCGCTCACGGTGCTGCAGGCCGAGAGGGAGAAGGTCCACAACTTCTTCCTCTTCTGCAATCACATCACCATCATCCCGACCATCAAGGCGATCCTCGACTCGCCGGAACTCAGCCTTGACGGGTTCCTGGGGCCGGGCCACGTGAGCATGGTCATAGGCAGCTCCTCCTATGACTTCATCGCAAACCACTACAAGCGCCCGTTGGTCATCGCGGGATTCGAGCCGCTGGATGTCCTGCACGGCATCTGGAGGGTCGTGAAGATGATCTCCGAGGGTCGGGCTGCCATCGAGAACCAGTACAACCGCGTGGTCCCTCCCGGCGGCAACCCGGTGGCGCTCGATGCAATCAGCAGGGTGTTCGAACTGCGCGAGTTCTTCGAGTGGCGTGGCCTCGGCTCCATCGACCACTCCGGGATTCGCATGCGCGAGGCCTACGCCCGCTTCGATGCAGAGAAGAACTTCCTCGTCCCGGCGCTGACCGTCGCCGACCCCAAGTCCTGCCAGTGCGGTGAGGTCCTCAAGGGCGTCATCAAGCCGTGGGACTGCAAGGTGTTCGGCACCCAGTGCACCCCGGAAACCCCGCTGGGCTCGCTGATGGTGTCCTCGGAGGGCGCGTGTGCCGCCTACTACCAGTTCGGTGACATGGACAAGGTTCACGCCTCGAAGGAAGCCCAGTAGCACTTCTCATGAGCAATCCTGGCATGCAAGGGATGGCGAGTTCCCCCGAGAGCAAGTTGAAGGCCACTGCCGTCACCCTTGCGCACGGCGGCGGCGGCAAGGCGATGCACGACCTCATCCAAGAGGTCTTCGTCCGTTCCTTCGAGGGTGCCCGCACTGCGCCCCTGGAGGACCAGGCCAGGTTCGCCCTCGCAGACATGGTGGCACATGGCGACCGGCTGGCGATGACAACCGATTCGTTCGTTGTCAGTCCCCTGAAGTTCCCGGGCGGTGACATCGGCAAGCTGGCGATCTGCGGGACGGTGAACGACCTCGCTGTCGGCGGGGCCAAGCCCCTTTACCTGACCTGTTCCGTCATCATCGAGGAAGGCCTCGACATCAAGCTCCTCCGGGAGATGGTGGACTCCATGGCGCGCACAGCGCTGGAGGCGGGGGTCAAGGTCGTGACCGGTGACACGAAGGTCGTCGAGAGAGGCGCCTGCGACAAGCTCTTCATCAACACCGCAGGGGTGGGGGTGATTCCCGCTGGCCGCGAACTGGGCTCGGATCGGGCGCGCCGCGGCGACGTGATCCTCGTCAACGGCGTGCTGGGCGACCATGGTGCGACCATCCTTGCGGCACGAGGCGACATGAAGATCTCGACCCCGATCGAGAGCGATTGTGCTCCGCTCAACGGGCTCATCGAGCAGTTGCTGACTGCAGTGCCCGAGACGCGGTTCCTGCGCGACGCCACGCGCGGAGGCCTTGCGACGGTGCTGAACGAGATCGCCATCGCCTCCTCGGTTGGCATCGAGATCGAGGAGGACAAGACGCCCATCCGGGGCGAAGTGAGGGGTTTCTGCGAGATCCTCGGACTCGACCCTCTGTACCTCGCCAACGAAGGGACCATGGTTTGCGTCGTTCCGGAGGCTGCGGCCGCTCGTGCGCTCGACTCCATGCGTGCCCATCCCCTCGGCCGGGGCGCGGCGCAGATCGGGCGGGTGACCGACGGGCGGCCTGGCCGTGTCGTCATGCAGACCGTCTTCGGCGGACGGCGGATCGTGGACATGCTCGTCGGTGAACAGTTGCCCAGGATCTGCTGAGCACCCAGTGAGAGGACTCCCACCATGAACGAAGTCGCCAACAAGTCTCCTCGTGCAGCTGAAGCAACCCTCATCCGCATCCGGAGTGGAAACGAGGTGCTGGAGCTCAACTACGACGGCGCCATCTGCCAACACCCGGGCTCGCTTTGGTGGGGAACTGCCGTGGCCTTCCGTGCCATGCAAGCAGCAGGGCTGGCGCTGTCCCGGGAGGAACTCTGGAGCCGCGATTCCATGTGCGTGGTGACCGGTCATCCGGGGCCCGGGGTGAGGGATGCCGTCGACTATGTCGCCAACGTGGTCAGTCGGGGTCGGTACAAGGTCGTGCTCGCCGAGGGCTGCGGCATGCAGTGCAACAGCCAGATGAAGTACGACTGGTGGGTGTCCGACGGCAGCAAGACCGCATTGGTGCAGTTGGTCAAGGGCTTCGTCCCCCTCAGCTTCTACACGCTGTCCGACAGGCTGACTCCCGAGCAGACGACCAAGGAGGACCTGAGGTTGTTCCGCAACTTCAAGGTCAACCTCTCGGCACGGATCTGGAACGCCAGGCTCGAGGACAGCTTCAAGGTGACCATCTTCGATCGGGTGCTGCAGCCCGGTGAACTGCCCCCGGAGATCGACGCGCACTACTTCGACGACGCCTTGCCGGCAGCTGAGTGAAGACTCCACGCGGAGCATCGCCGGCAAGCAGGACTGCGGACGCGAGCCTCCTGAGCCACCTTCCTGCGCCTCGGGTCCCTGCGTGCCTTGCTGACACCGACGGGGGATGACGCCATGCAGGGGCCGCCGGTTGCGAGGCAGGAATCATCGGAGCGGCTCGGCGGGAGGCAGGGCCCGCAGGATCCCTACCGCTGGCTCGAGGGCGAGACCCCCGAAGTCCGCGCCTGGGTGGATGCGCAGTTGCAGTGGTCGCAGCTGCAGTTGGTGGACCGCCCCGGGCACCGAGTTCTCCAGGAGCAGTTCCAGCGCTTGCTGCGACAACCCCGGAGGGGGATGGTGCAGGAAGCAGGGGGCAGTTTCTTCCACCGGACGCGTGGCGGCGACGCGGAGCACTGGTCGCTCTCGGTCAGCGCCACTCTCGATGGTCCACGGCGGACGATCATCGACGTGGAGCAGTTCTTCGGCGCCGACGCGCCAGCGCTTGCGGATTGTCACCCGTCGCCAGACGGGCGCTTCGTGGCCTTCCGGGTGTCCTTCAAGGGCAGTTCCTTCATGCCCCTCCACGTGGTCGACGTGGCCACCGGGGAGTTGCTCGCAGACCATGTCCCGGCTGACCTGAATCCTGTTGCCCACCAGTGGCACAGCACCAACCTGGTGGCTTGGTCGCGCAGCGGGTCCAGCTTCTTCTACTCGCGGGCACCACTGGGGAGCTCCGCCGAAGTTGCCAGGTACCGTCAACGGATCTTCCACCATCGGCTCGGACGGAGCGCGAGCGAGGACGACCTCGTGTTCGGCGATGAGCTTGCCGACGGCCAGCTCCCGACTCCCCGTATTGCCCCTGACGGTCGCCACCTGCTCGTCGTCGCGCACGACTTCACCGGCGATCAGTCGGCCTCGGCGGCCTGGATCGGGAGTTGCGAGGTCGGGGGAGCCAGGATGCAGGGCCTCTTCCCATTTCGTCCCGGCACCATCACGGCAGCCCTCACGGATTCCTGGGCCTACTTCAGCACCACCCGCGCGGACACGGTTGGAGGCATCTTCCGGCTGCCCCTGTCTGCGGTTCCTGGCGAACCAGAAGTCGTGATGGAGGAGCCACTGGCGCAAGGACGGCTCTGGACGGTTGTCGGCGATTGCGTGGTTGCAGAATCCACCGATCCCGAGGGCGTTGCCGAGCTTCGTGCGACGCGAAGAGGTGGCAAGGAGGTCCGACGCGTCGCGCTTGACGGCAGCCTTCATTGGCTCTCGGCGACTTCGGACGGCAAGTCGGTGCTGGCAGGTGTCTCGGATCCGCAGCACCCTCCCCACGCCGTGAGGATCGACCTGTGGGGCGCGACTGCCGTGGCCGCACCCTCGGGCCGGACGAGGATGGCACAGCTGGAAGTGAGGCGATTCCGCGTTCCCTCTGCGGACGGGACGCTGGTTCCGATACGCGTGGTCTGCCGGAGGGACTTCGTCCCTGGTGCCAACTCGCCTGCTGTCGTTCGTGGATACGGCGGCTTCGGCAAGTCGATGCGGCCGACCTTCCGGACGGACATCCTGCCCTTCTTGCATCGGGGTGGCGTGTACGCAGAGGCATGTGTGCGGGGCGGTGGCGAACTGGGAGAAGCATGGCACCGGGCCGGCATGCGAGAACGGAAGCAGAACTGCTTCGACGACTTCAACGCGGCTGGAGAATGGCTCGTCGAACAGGGATTCGCAGGGCAGGGCCGGCTCGGCGCCATGGGTTGGAGCAATGGCGGGTTGTTGACCATGGTTGCGGCACTGCAGCGGCCGGCGCTCTGGCGTGCGGTGGTGGCCGGTGCGCCTGTCGCCGACATGGCGCGCTTCCACCTGAGCCACAACGGGCGTCACTGGACCTCCGAGTACGGGTCTCCGGAGCAGCAGGACGAACTGGAGTGGCTGCTGCGCTACAGCCCGTACCACAACATGCCGGAGTCGATCGACGCTCCAGCCATCCTCATCTTCGCCCCCGATGCAGACGATCGGGTTGCCCCGTGGCACGGCCGCAAGATGCTTGCACAGTGGCAGCGTGCCTCGACATCCGGTCGGCCTGTCCTCTTGCGCGCTGGCCGCGACGTGGGCCACGGCGGAGGTTCGTCCGTGTCACGAATGGCCCAGCGCCATGCGGACATCTGGGCCTTCTTCCACTGGCAGCTCGGCCTGGAAGCCGAGGGCGAACAGCAGGCGACTCAAGCCGTCCCTTGATCCAGCGGCGGCTCGATGTAGCCGTACCACGCAGCCCTCGGCGGATCGGTGAACCGGTCCATGCAAGTCCGTACGTAGAGCTGGTTGCCCCAGTCGTGGTGCCAGAAGACAAAGGGATGGTTGTAGATCCCTTCTGCGTGCATGGCCCAGTGCATGAGCCGTCGGTTGATCAGGCGATGGTCGCGCTCGGTGACCGCTCCGGCATCCAACTGTCGCTCGAAGTGGTCGCAGTGACTCGTCTCGGTGATCTCCTCATAGCAGGATCCCATGTCGGCCAGCAGGCCGGTGGCCAAGTGACGAAGCGTGACGTCGATGGCGCCTCCGGTCGTGTGGGAAGGCCATGTTTCGGGGGCGTCCTTGCTGAAGTCAGACGGATCCGCGGCGAACTGCTCTGCGTGTGCCTTGAGAGTGCGGTGATCCTGCGAGCCGGTGACCCGTCGAGCTTGTTCGTAGTAGAAATCCCACAGGCCGCGCTGACAGGCTATGGGGCGATAGCCGTCCAGGACATGGATCTCGTGTCCATGGGGCCGCAGCCGGCGATTGACATGGGTCAGCTTGATCGCGAGGGTCCGGCGAAGCCACATGGTGGACTGACTCCCCGGCACAGGGCGGTGATAGGGCGGGTTGTCGCCGTCGGTCCTGGCGTGGTAGCTCTGGTTGCTGATCCCGACTGCATCGAGTTGGACGAGCGGATCGGCGGCCCTCGGGTCGCTGGGATCGAAGGGAATGACCCGATACCCACGTGAGTACTCCTCCGGTCCGAGGATGGGAATGCGGTAGTCGGGCGGAAAGGTCATCACTTCCCGTGCGGCAGGGGTGATGCCGCTTTCTGGGCGGCGAGGAGGACCTGGCGAGAGAGCTGCTTCATGGTCGCCTTTGCGACTTCGGGTTGCTCGGCAAGCACCTCGTCGAACGCACGCTTGCTGATGCGCAGCACGACGGCATCCTCGGTTGCCGTCGCCGAAGCCGTGCGAGGTGCAGACTCGATGATCGATGCCAAGCCGATACAGGTGAAGGGACCGAGCACCTCGATCGTCGCGGAGTCGAAGTGGACCCGCACCTGGCCGGTGACCACCACGAAGATGAAGTCCCCCGGGGTGCCCCTGCGCATGAAGGTCTCTCCGGCTGGAACTTCCATCTCCTCGGCGATCTCGGCCACCGAGAGGAGCGCGTAGTCAGGGGTCTCCTTGAAGAGATCGACTTGGTGCAGGATGTTCAGTTTTTCGAGGGTGATCATCATGGGCAGTTGACCTTCGAGCAGGATGGTTCGCGGTCCCGGTGGGCCCCCAGGGGCACGTACGCAGGCGTCGTGGATGCTCAGGGACCATTCAGCAACTGCCTGGAGGGTGGGATCAGGGTCCTCGAGGCACTTGTGGATCGCAGCTGCTTCCCGACTCCAGTCGTACTGTGCATTGCCGGTCTGGGTGCCAGTTGGAGACCGAGCCGAGGCACTCGTCCAGACCCGCGCCCAGGTGTAGTCCCAGTGGGCCTGGTCGCTTGCGAACAGCTGGCGTGCAAGCGGCCATGCGCGCGAGTGGATCGCCCAGATGCGCGTCCACGTGTGGGTCCACTTTCCGTCGTCGTTCGAGATGATGTCGGCGAGCGTGGCGCCGCGACGGTCACCGGGAGGAGTCGGGAAATGCGACGCGAGCTGGGCGGCCCTCGACTTGGCGGGTTCGGCCACGTTCAGGAACGGCAGGACCCAGGCTCGCAGTTCACCGGGCAGGTGCAGCTCAAGGGTCTCGAGTGCGATTGCACGTTCCGCAGCGACGCCGTGGAGCAATGCATCCGTTGCGCGCAAGATCAAGGAGGGATCCACGAGGAAGGTCAGCAGGAGGGACACTCGTTCACGGCGCAGGAAACCCTCCTGTCCCAGGGCCCGGCGCAGGGGAGCGAACTCGGGTCCATGTCCCAGGGAGGACTCGGTCTCGAGGAGCCGCAGCCCGATGTGCACTTCGTGGCGGATCGCATCCCGGGTTTCCTCGACCTCCTCGCCTTCCGCAGTGTGGCCGAGCTTCACGATGGTCTTCAGGACTTGCTGGCGTACCTCCTCGACCGGGTGACGGAGGTGCTTCTTGAGGAGCCGGAGGAGCCCATCGTCGCCCTTGACTTGACTCGCCCTGAGCAGCCACACGACGTTCAGGGCAGGGCTGCGTGGGTCCTCGAGCAAGGCGGCGAGGTGCGGGAGCAGGCAGTCGCCGGCCTCGGACAGTGCCCGGATGGCAAGCGGACGAAGTTCCGGGTCCGACAGGTGTGACTCCAGGACGGGCACGAGTCGTGCATGCCGGACCCGGAAGGCCGCGTGCAGGGCACGTACCTGCACGGCGCGATTCACGTCGCTGAGCAGTGGGCGCAGGTACTCGTACAAACCCGCGTCACCGACCTGCCCCATGACATCTGCAGCAAATGCGCGCATTTCCGGGTCTGCATCGCTGTAGTGCGACGTGAGGCGTCGGCCGACTTCAATGGCGCCCCCGATCCCACAGTGCCTGAGCAGCGCCGTGTAGGCTGACTTCCTCACCTCGACCGAAGGGGAGTCGAGCCATGGGACGACATGTGGGATCGCCTCCGCCTCCAAGAGCGCAGCGTGTGCACCGATGACCACGGCCTTGCGGTTGGGCGGCAGTTCCAGGTGCATCTGTTGCTCGATGAACGCACTGCCCTCGTGGATCCGCTCGCTCTCGATCCGTGCAATCGCCATGGTGGCCAGCGATTCCTCCTCACTCCTCGCACACTCGAGCACTTGCGCGACGTAGGACGGGTGGTGGGAGTCGCGCAGCAAGTCGAGTGCGAACGACCGGTGCTCGGAGTCCGGACCCTTCAGGCAGTCCTGGAGGATCGAGAGTGTCTGCGGGTCCCTGACCTCCACCGTC
>JAULZJ010000185.1:0-10124 GCA_032117435.1 Candidatus Nanopelagicales bacterium
TCGCCTCGCACGACGGCATGTGCCGCGATGACGCAGCCGCGGCCCACCGTCGATCCGCGCAGCACCGACGCCTTCGCTCCGACCCAGACGTCGGGACCGATGCGCACCGGCGACTTGACGATGCCCTGGTCCTTGATCGGCAACCGCACATCATCGGTCACGTGGTCGAAGTCGCAGATGTAGACCCAGTCCGCCACGATCACGCCCTCGCCGAATTCGACGTCGAGGAAGCAGTTGACGGTGTTGTCGCGACCGAAGACGCACTTGTCGCCGACACGCATCGTGCCCTCATGACAGCGCAGGCGATTCTCATCGCCGATGTGCACCCAGCGCCCCAGGATGAGTCGGCCGTATCCAGGTCGCGCGTAGACCTGCACTCGTCGTCCGAGGAAGACGAAGCCTTCGGTGACGATGTGCGGATTGCGGATGCGGAAGACGAGGAAGCGCCAGTAGCGCACCAAATACCACCAGGACCATGCCCGATTGCGGACCACCCAGCGCAACGAGGCGACGGTGAGGAACCGCGCCTGCCGGGGATCACGATCGCGACTCAGGGTCGAATCCCCGTGACACTCACGTTGTAGAAGAACTCGTCCGGCACGACGCGCGACAGCGCTCGCCGGTCGAGGGCGTCGAGGGCCATCCAGGTGCGATAGGCGAACATCGCCCACCCCCAGCCGAGCGATCCCGGCTTCACCGTGGCCTCGAAGGTGCGCACCGGCCAGCCGAACCAGGAGGCTGTCAACTCCTCGGTCACCGTGTCGACGTCGATTGCACCGGCACGCATCGCGAGCCGGCCGAGCTCATCAGGATCGAAGGTGTGCAGGTCGACCACGGCCTCGAGCCGCGCCTCCTCCGACGACTGGGCCAATTCCTCCTCAGTGCGGGCATAGCGCTCGCGCAATCCGGGAATCCGCGTGGCCCGGCCCGCGGCCCACCAGGTCAGCGCGGACAGGCGCCGGGCGACGACGTCGCCCTTCTGCGTCGGCTCCCCGCAGAAGACGAACCTGCCGCCGGGACGCAGGACGCGCAGGATCTCGCGGAACGCGAGGTCGAGGTCGGGGATGTGGTGCAGGACTGCGTGGCCGATAACGAGGTCGAACTCGCCGTCCGCGAAGGGCAGCGCTTCCGCGTCAGCCGCGCGCCCCTCGACGTCCAGACCGAGGCCGAGGCCATTGCGCACGGCGACATCGACCATGCCCTGGCTGATGTCGGTGACGACACCCGTGCGCGCCAGGCCGGCCTGCATGAGGTTGAGGGTGAAGAAGCCTGTACCCGCTCCGATCTCGAGCATGCGATCAGCGGGCCATCCCTGATCGCCGGCCACATGGACGTAGCGATCGCGCGCATAGGAGATGCAGCGATCGTCGTAGGAGATGCTCCACTTCTCGTCGTACGTCGATGCTTCCCAGTCGTGATAGACGATGTTGGCCACCTTGGGATCGGACCAGGCCTCCCGCATCCGGGCTTCGTCGATGCTCATGAGCCCGTGAACTCCGCCTGGCCGGGGCCCTTCTCGATGAAGGACCGCATGCCGATCTCCCGATCGCGTGTGCCGAAGAGGCTGGCGAAGTGGACCCGCTCGATCTCGAGGCCGTCCTCGAGATCGGTCTCCATCCCTCGCGAGATGGCGACCTTGGCGGCCTGCATCGCCAGGCGGGGGCCGCTCGCCAATCGACGCGCCCATGCCAGGGACTCGTCGTAGACGGACTCGGGTGCGACGACGCGGTCCACGAGACCGATGGCGAGTGCCTCCTCGGCGCCGATGAAGCGACCGGTGAGGATGAGGTCCTTCGCACGTGACAGACCGACCAGGCGAGGGAGGCGCTGGGTGCCGCCCGCTCCCGGGATGATGCCGAGGAGGATCTCCGGCTGTCCAAGCTTGGCGTTGTCGCCCGCGACTCGGAAGTCGCAGCACATGGCGAGTTCGCAGCCGCCACCGAGGGCGAAGCCCGTGACCGCAGCGATGGTGGGCTGAGGGATGCGCTCGATCGCCGTGAAGGCATCCTGCAGTCCGCGGGTGCGCTCCAGTGCCTCCGAGAGCGACCAGTCGGCCATCTCCTTGACATCGGCGCCCGCCGCGAAGACCTTGGGGCCGCCGTAGACGATGACCGCGTCGATATCCCGGCGCACGGCGACCTCCCGTGCCGCGTCGCGCAGGCCCTCCTGGATGCGGATGGACAGGGCATTCATGGGCGGGCGTTCGAATCGGATCGTGGCAATACCCTCGACGACGTCGATCCTGACCTCGTCAGCCATAGCTGCCTCCTGGCTCATCCTTCGCTCATCCTTGGCTCATCTTTCGCGCGAACCCATCGGTGTCATCCCACCCCGCGTTGACGCAGCCTAGTAGCGTGGCCCGGGTTGCCCGCGGGAGAGCCGGGTGACCGCGGGGGCGAGGCGCCGAGGACCAGAGGGGCATATGCAGCCGACGATCGACGGGGCGGGAGCCTGGGACCCCCTGGGGCTCACCCTCGACGCGACGGGCGCGAACGTCGCCCTGTGGGCACCCGGCGCGACGGTGGTCGACCTCTGCCTATTCGACGACGACGGCGCCGAACAGCGGATTCGCCTCCCCGAGCAGACATTCGGCGTCTTCCACGGCCATGTTGCCGGCATCGCGCCCGGTGCGGCGTACGGCTTCCGCGTCGAAGGTCCCTGGGATCCCGCGCACGGTGCGCGCTGGAATCCTGCCAAGCTGCTCATGGACCCCTATGCCCGCGCACTCGACGGCCGGTTCCAGCTGGACCCCGCTGTCTTCGCGCACCAGGGCCACGACGACCTCGTCCGCAATGATGTCGACTCGGCACCCTTCGTCCCGCGCAGCATTGCCGTGACGACGTCCTTCGACTGGTACGACGACCGCGCTCCACAGACGCCCTGGACCGACACCGTCATCTACGAGACCCATGTGCGCGGCATCTCGATGCGCCACCCCGACGTGCCCGAGCACCTGCGAGGCACCTACGCGGGGCTCTCACACCCCGCGGTCGTCGATCATCTGGTGAGCCTCGGTGTCACGGCGGTCGAACTCATGCCCACCCACCACTTCGTGGACGAGACCCACCTGCTCGAGCTCGGCCTCACCAACTACTGGGGCTACAACACTCTCGGCTTCTTCGCTCCTCACGCCGCCTACTCCTCGAGCGGCACGCGCGGGGAGCAGGTGCGCGAATTCAAGGAGATGGTGCGCACGCTGCACTCCGCCGGGCTCGAGGTGATCCTCGATGTGGTGTACAACCACACGGCCGAGGGCAATGAACTCGGGCCGACCCTCTCCTTCCGCGGCATCTGCAATCCCGGCTACTACCGCCTCAGCGATGGTCGTCACTACATGGACTACACCGGCTGCGGCAACACCCTCGACGTCTCGAATCCGCACGTGCTGCAGATGGTGATGGACTCGCTGCGCTACTGGGTGACCGAGATGCACGTGGATGGCTTCCGCTTCGATCTGGCATCGGCTCTGGCCCGCTCATTCCACGACGTCGACATGCTGGGCACCTTCATGACCACGATCCAGCAGGATCCGACCCTGCGCCGTGTCAAGCTCATCGCCGAGCCCTGGGACGTCGGCCCCGGCGGCTACCAGGTCGGCGAGTTCCCCACCCTCTGGGCCGAGTGGAATGGCCGCTATCGCGACAACCTCCGCGACGTCTGGAGAGGGGCGTCCGGCGTGGGCGAACTCGGCTGGCGGTTGACGGGGTCCGCCGACCTGTACGCCGGCGAGGGGCGCCGCCCCTACTCGTCGATCAACTTCATCACCGCCCACGACGGCTTCCCCATGCGCGACCTCACGACCTATGAGCACAAGCACAACGAGGCCAACCTCGAGGGCAATCGCGACGGCACGGACGACAACAGGTCCGCCAACTACGGCGTCGAGGGCGAGACCGACGATCCCGGGATCAACGCGACCCGCCACCGCCAGATCCGCAACATGATCGCGACGCTCGTGCTCTCGACCGGAGTGCCGATGATCCTGGGGGGCGATGAGTTCGGCCGCACCCAGGGCGGCAACAACAACGCCTACTGCCAGGACAACGCCATCTCGTGGTACGACTGGGACCTGCAGCCGTGGCAGGAGGAGCTCCTCGAATTCACGAAGACGGTGCTCGCCGTGCGTCGTGAGCACCGCGTCTTCCGCCAGCGATTCTTCTTCGACGGCAACCCCCACCAGGAGGGCGGCGCGCCTGACCTGGGTTGGGTCGGTCCCGACGGACAGCCCTTCACCAACGACGAGTGGAATGCCCCGTGGACCAAGACCCTCGGGATGTACCTCTCGGGCGAGCTCCATCGAGTAGCGGGCGAGCCGCTGCCACCGACCGACGACTCATTCCTCTTCATCGTCCACGCATCGGACGATGACCTCGACTTCACGCTCCCGGGTGAGCCCTTCGGCGCTTCCTACGAAGTCGTCTTCGACACGGGTGCCCAGAGGCCGCTCGGTCCGGTCCCCGCCGGCGCGGCACTGCGCCTGGCTCCCCGATCCTCGGCACTGCTGCGCGTGGCGTCCTAGCCGGCCTAGCGCATCGGCCCCTCGGCCGGGGCCCCCGCCATGGCAGGGAGGGCCAGGAGGCCCATCTCCACCGGCGAGACCATCCCCGCGTGGCGCGGCAGCACGCGCACGGTGTAGCCGAAGGGCCCGGTGCGCTCCAGAGCGAAGTCTCCGGAGAACAGCCAGCGACTGCCGTCATAGCTCTCGTTCGGCTTGAGGTCAACGCAGTCCGGTGCGAGGAATCGATCATCGCCGTCAACACGACCGAATACCACCTGCACCAGCACGTCATCGGGGGTGAGATCGCCAAGTCGGACGTGGGCACGCACATGCAGTGGCGCGCCGAGGGACGGAGTGTCGCCGATCCCGGATGCCTCGACATGCTCGACAGCGACCCCCGGCCATGCTGCCTGCACCCGCGCCTTGAACGCCGCGAGGTCTCGTGCCAGGGCAAAGTCGTCCACTGATGCGAGACGCGAGGAACACGCCGCTGGCGTGTAGAGGCGGGTGACGTACTCGCTCACCATCCGGCTGGCCAGGACCTTGGGTCCCAGCGTCATGAGGGTGTGCCGCACGCGCTCGATCCACCGATGCGGCAGGCCGTCATCACCGCACTGGTAGAAGGTCGGCGCGACCTCCCTCTCAATGAGGTCGTAGAGCGCGGAGGCCTCGATGTCATCGCGGCGATCCGCATCGTCGATGCCATCGGCCGAGGGGATCGCCCAGCCGTTCTCCCCGTCGTACCACTCATCCCACCAGCCGTCGAGGATGGAGAGATTGAGTGCGCCATTGAGCGCAGCCTTCATGCCGGACGTGCCGCTGGCCTCGAGGGGTCGAATGGGATTGTTGAGCCACACATCGCATCCGGGATACAGCGTCGTCGCCATCGCGATTTCGTAGTCGGGCAGGAAGACGATGCGGTGTCGCACGTCGGAATCGTCCGCGAAGCGCACCAGTTCCTGGATGAGCCGCTTGCCCCCGTCATCGGCCGGGTGCGCCTTACCCGCGACGACCAACTGCACCGGTCGCTCCGGGTGGAGCAGGAGCTCGCGCAGTCGATCCGGATCCCGCAGCATCAGGGTGAGTCGCTTGTACGACGGCACGCGTCGGGCGAAGCCAATGGTGAGGATGTCGGGATCGAGTACTCCATCGATCCACCCCAGCTCGGCGTCACTCGCTCCGCGCGCTCGCCAGGAGGAGCGCAGCCGCGCTCGCACATCGGCGAGGAGGTGCTCGCGCAGGATGCGCTTGACCGGCCAGATCGCCTCGTCCGGGATGCGCCCGATCGCTTCCCAGCCGCGCCCCTCCTCGACCAGCTCCGGTCCGACTTCGCGCGCCGCGAGGTCGCGGACCTCGCGAGCCACCCAGGTGGGTGCATGCACGCCATTGGTGATCGACGTGATGAGCACCTCATCCGGATCGAATCCCGGCCACAGGCCCGAGAACATGCCGCGACTGACCGCTCCGTGCAGCAGGCTGACCCCATTGGCCCGCTGCGACAGTCGCAGGCCCATCACGGCCATGTTGAAGACCTCGGGGTCGCCATCGGCGAAGTCCTCCGCACCCAGTGCGAGGATGCTCTCGACCGGCAGTCCCGACTCGCCATTGTCGCCACTGAAGAAGCGCTCGATCAATTCACGCGGGAAGCGGTCGATGCCGGCAGGGACGGGTGTGTGCGTGGTGAAGACGGTGCCCGCGCGGACGGCTTCGAGCGCGGCATCGAATTCGAGGCCGTACCCCGCGATGAGCTCCCGCATGCGCTCGAGGCCGAGGAAGCCAGCGTGGCCCTCGTTGGAGTGGAAGACCTCAGGGGCCGGGTGCCCGGTGACCTCGCAGTATCGGCGTACCGCGCGCACGCCGCCGATACCGAGCAGCACCTCCTGGGCGAGGCGATGCTCTCCCCCACCGCCGTACAACCGGTCCGTGACATCGCGATCAGCCGGATCGTTCTCCTCGATGTCGGAGTCCAGCAGCAGGAGCGGGACCCTGCCGACATGCGCCACCCAGATGCGCGCACGCAGCGTGCGTCCCCCCGGGAAGCCGATGGAGATGTAGACGGGGACGCCGCTGCCATCGCGCAGCAGTGAGACGGGTTGACCATCCGGATCGACGACCGGGTAGGTCTCCAACTGCCATCCGTCGGCTGAGAGGGCCTGATGGAAGTAGCCCGATCGATAGAAGAGTCCGACGCCGATGATCGGCACGCCGAGATCGGACGCCGCCTTCAGATGGTCGCCGGCGAGGATGCCGAGACCGCCCGAGTACTGCGGCAACGCTGCCGCGATGCCGTACTCCGGGGAGAAGTACGCGATGGCGGCAGGACGGTCATCCGGCTGCCGCTGGAACCAGGCATCGCGATGCAGGTAGGTGCGAAGGTCGTCCCGGGTACGACGTACCCAGTCGACATATCCTGGGTCGGCTGCCAACTCGAGCAGGCGCTCACGTGACACCTCGCCCAGCAGGCCGACGGGATCGTCACCCACGCGATCCCACAACTCAGGGTCGATGGCGCGGAAGACATCGCGGGTCTCCGGGTGCCAGGCCCAGCGCAGATTGTCGGCGAGCTCCTCGAGTGGCTCGAGCTCGGCGGGCACGACGGTGCGGACGGTGAATCTGCGAATGGCCTTCACGGCGGCCACGCTAGCGGGTGCCGGTGACAGGCGATCGTCCCGGCAGCGCCGGACTTCGGGCGATTTCGCCAGCGACACTCGTCCTAATTCCCGAAGTTCGCCTGACAGCCCTTGCGATCGAAGGCGCAATCAGCAATGATCCGAAATCCGCTCTCGCGCCTGCAACACGATGCGTGTCTTTCAGACTGTTTTCGGTCCTCTCCGGCCGGGGCCTCGGGGCGACTACCCTGAGGCCATGGCCAAGCGCTCGGCTCCCCCGGTCCCGGTGTTCTCGGCTGCTGCGGACGGGGCCTCGAAGGTCCCGGCCAAGAGGACCGCCGCGAAGAAGGCCCCGGCCAAGAAGGCCCCGGCCAAGAAGGCCCCGGCCAAGAAGGCCCCGGCCAAGAAGGCCCCGGCCAAGAAGGCGCCTGTCGCCAAGGCTGTCCCGCCGTCTGCTCCCGCGCCGGTCGTCAACGTGGCCGCCGTGCTCGCCGGCCGGATCCCCATCATGGATGTCTCCCCCGTAGTCGAGTCCGGCCGGCTGCCCGCCAAGGCCGTGGTCGACGAGCAGGTGCCGGTGCGCGCGACCGTGTTCCGCGAAGGCCACGGATCCCTCGGCGTCGAGGTCGTGCTCCTCGACCCCGCGGGTCGTGAGGTGACGCGGCATCCGATGCGCGATCTGGGCACCGGCGTCGACATCTGGGGCGGGGAGATCGTCGCGCACTCGCAGGGCGAGTGGTCCTTCGTCATCGAGGCATGGGATGACCCGTGGGGCACGTGGTGGCACCGGGCCAGCATCAAGGTCCCCGCCGGCGTCGACATCGAGGTAGAACTCGAGGAGGGTGCGCTTCTCATCGAGGCGCTGCCCGGCGATCGGCAGCGACTCGACGAGATCTCGCGCACGGTCCGCAACCGCGATCTGCCGCCGGAGGTGCGCCTCGCGGCCGCCGCGGATCCCGACGTACTGGCCGTGCTGAGAAGCACTCCCCTGAGGGAGGGCGTCACCGTCTGCGGTCCGTGGCCACTCCATGTCGAGCGTCGTCGCGCGCTGGTCGGGGCGTGGTATGAGTTCTTCCCGCGCAGTGAGGGTGCCAAGGGACGCCCCCTGCGGTCCGGCACCCTCGCCACCGCCGCCAAGCGCTTGCCGGCAATTGCCGCGATGGGCTTCGACGTGGTCTACCTCCCACCGATCCACCCCATCGGGGCGACCCATCGCAAGGGGCGAAGCAACTCCCTCGAGCCGCGGGCTGGCGATCCGGGATCACCCTGGGCGATCGGCGCAGCGGCCGGCGGGCACGATGCCCTGCATCCCGAGTTGGGCAGTGAGGCTGACTTCGCGGCATTCGTCGCCACCGCCCGGGATCTCGGGATGGAGATCGCCCTGGATCTCGCGCTGCAGGCATCGCCCGATCATCCCTGGGTGCGCGAGCACCCCGAGTGGTTCACGACGCGAGCGGACGGCACCATCGCCTACGCCGAGAATCCGCCCAAGAGGTACCAGGACATCTACCCGCTCAACTTCGACAACGATCCTGACGGCCTCTACGCCGAGGTGCTGCGCGTGGTCCGGCACTGGATCGCTCACGGGGTCTCGATCTTCCGCGTGGACAATCCGCACACCAAGCCGCTGTGGGTGTGGCAGCGACTCATCTCCGAGGTCAACGACCAGCACCCCGACGTGATCTTCCTCGCGGAAGCCTTCACCCGTCCGCCGATGATGCGCGCACTCGCCGAGGTGGGTTTCCAGCAGAGCTACACCTACTTCACCTGGCGCAACGACAAGCAGGGACTCGAGGACTACTTCGGCGAGCTCGCCGGGCCGGCCGCTGCGTACATGCGGCCCAATGCCTTCGTCAACACTCCCGACATCCTCACCGAATACCTCCAGCAGGGCGGCCCCGCTGCATTCGCGATCCGGGCCGCACTCGCGGCGACGCTCTCGCCCACGTGGGGTATGTACTCCGGCTTCGAGCTCTTCGAGGGGGCCGCGGTGCGGGAGGGCAGTGAGGAATACCTCGACTCCGAGAAGTACGAGTTCAAGCCGCGCGACTGGGCACTTGCCGAGCGAGAGGGGCGCTCACTCGCACCCTTCATCACCCGGCTCAACGACCTGCGTCGCCGGCTCCTGCCGCTGCAGGACCTGCGCAGCCTCCGCTTCCACCACACGGAGGATCCCGAGGTCATCGCCTTTTCCAAGTCCGTGGGCGACGAGGTCACGCTCGTGGTCTGCACCCTCGATCCGCGCAACGCGCGCGAGACCACCGTGTGGTGGGACATGCCCGCCCTGGGCATGGACTGGCATGACCGCTTCGTCGTGCACGACCACCTCACGGACCAGACCTTCTCCTGGGGGCAGGCGACCTACGTGCGACTTGAGCCGTCTGTCACGGTCGCTCACATCGCCGAGCTGCGACGTGCACCGTGAGCAAGGACAAGCCGGCAAAGGAACCCAAGGTGCCGCGCTCCGTCAAGGTCGACCGTGCGGACCTCGATCGCATCGTCGACGGCGCGCATCACGACCCGCACGCGATCCTCGGGCCGCATCCCGGCAAGGACGGCGTGACCATCCGCGTCCTGCGCCCGATGGCCGAGGCCGTCGTCGTCGTCCTGGATGACGGTTCGCGCGTCCCGCTGCGACACGAGCATCGCGGCGTGTGGGCCGGCGTACTCCCGGTGAAGTACGTCCCGGACTACCGACTCGATGTGACTTACAGCGGCCATGTGATCCCGGCCGACGACCCGTACCGATTCCTCCCCACCCTCGGGGAATTGGATCTGCATCTTGTCTCCGAGGGACGCCACGAGGAGCTGTGGCGCGTCATGGGAGCTCACCTGCACACCTACGACACTCCTCAGGGCGCAGTCACGGGCGTGTCCTTTGCCGTCTGGGCGCCCAATGCACGCGGCGTGCGCGTGACCGGGAGCTTCAACCACTGGGACAGCCTCGCCCACCCCATGCGCAGTCTCGGCGCGACGGGAGTCTGGGAGATCTTCATCCCCGGCATCGGGGACGGCAC
>JAULZJ010000186.1:0-8114 GCA_032117435.1 Candidatus Nanopelagicales bacterium
CTCGAGTCGGCCATCGACAAGGTCGAGGACCAGCTGGGGATCGACAATCTCTACGACACGGTCAACACCCCGCTTGTCGGCTTCCTCAACAACGCCGTGCGCGCCAAGGAGCTCTTCAGGCGCGATCGCGACTATGTCATCCTCGACGGCGAGATCCTCATTGTCGACGAGCACACCGGCCGCCTGCTCAAGGGGCGGCGCTACAACGAGGGACTCCACCAGGCGATCGAGGCCAAGGAGGGTGTGGAGATCAAGGCGGAGAATCAGACGCTGGCCACGATCACCCTCCAGAATTACTTCCGTCTCTACGACAAGTTGTCGGGCATGACCGGCACGGCGATGACCGAGGCCAATGAGTTCCATCAGATCTACAAGCTGGGGGTCGTGCCGATCCCGACGAACCGGCCCATGGTCCGCATGGACGAGCCTGACCTCGTCTACCGCACCGAGGCCGCGAAGTACTCGGCCGTCATCGATGACATCGAGGAGCGCAATCAAGCCGGCCAGCCGGTGCTCATCGGCACCACTAGCGTGCAGAAGAGCGAGCTGATCGCCCAGGAGCTCAAGAAGCGCGGCGTCCGACACGAGGTGCTCAACGCCAAGAATCACGAGCGCGAGGCCTCGATCATCGCGGAGGCGGGCCGCAGGGGCGCGGTGACGGTGGCCACCAACATGGCGGGCCGAGGCACGGACATCATGCTCGGCGGCAACCCGGAATTCCGCGCGGCCCAGGAGCTCGAGCGGCGTGGCCTGGATCCGGTGGAGGATCCGGAGGACTACGAGAAGGCCTGGCCCGAGGCGATCGCCGCCGCGCAGGAGTCGGTGGCGGCCGAGCACGAGGAGGTCATCTCCCTCGGCGGTCTCTACGTCCTCGGCACCGAACGGCACGAATCGCGACGTATCGACAATCAGCTCCGTGGTCGATCCGGTCGCCAGGGTGATCCCGGCGAGACGCGCTTCTACCTGTCGCTCGAGGACGACCTCATGCGGTTGTTCAAGTCGGATATGGTCGATGCCTTCCTGCGTCGCTTCAACGTGCCCGATGACGTGCCGATCGAGGCAAAGATGGTCACTAATGCCATCCGGTCGGCGCAGACCTCGGTCGAGGCGCAGAACTTCGAGATCCGCAAGGACGTGCTGAAGTACGACGACGTGCTCAACCGCCAGCGCCTCGTCATCTACGACGAGCGACGTCAGGTGCTCGAGGGCGCGGATATCCATGATCAGGTGCGCACCTTCATGGACGAGGTCGTCGCGGGCTATGTCACGTCGGCGACGGCCGAGGGCTACCCGGAGGATTGGGATCTCGACAAGCTCTGGACCGCACTCGGCCAGCTCTATCCCGTCGGCGTCACCGTCGCCGAGCTCGAGGAGCAGTCCGGTTCAGGACGGGCGGGACTGACCGCGGAATTCCTGACCGAGGAACTCACGAACGACATCCATCTCGCCTACGACCGCCGCGAGAGCGAACTCGGCGAGGAGGTCACGCGCGAGCTCGAGCGCCGCGTCATCCTCTCGGTCCTCGACCGCAAGTGGCGTGAGCATCTCTACGAGATGGACTACCTGCGCGATGGGATCGGCCTGCGCGCGATGGCGCAACGCGATCCGCTGGTCGAGTACCAGCGTGAGGGCTACGAGCTCTTCACCGCGAT
The DNA here is from genome assembly GCA_032117435.1 of Candidatus Nanopelagicales bacterium. Taxonomy (GTDB): domain Bacteria; phylum Actinomycetota; class Actinomycetes; order S36-B12; family S36-B12; genus Mxb001. Next base: position 1,653 of record JAULZJ010000186.1, read on the forward strand.
GATGGACGCCATCAAGGAGGAGACGGTCGGCTACCTCTTCCACGTCGAGGTGCAGGCCCCGCCCGCGGTCAGCGAGGAGGCTGAGCAGGCAGCTGCTGCCGTCACCGCGGCGCCGGCGACGGCAGCGGTGCAGGCCATCGCCGCAGCCGCAAAGTCCGCCCCCGTTGTCACAGCCAAGGGACTCGGACCCGCACGCCCCCAGGTCCTCGAATACTCGGCGCCCTCAGCCGACGGTGGGGTCATGCACGAGATGCTCCAGGCCGATGGTGAGGAGATCGACGTGGATCCCAATGCCAGTCGCGCGGAGCGGCGCCGTGCCGAGCGGGCCAAGCGCAAGCGCAAGTGAGGCCTCGGCGATGACCGATGGGCGTGCACCCGACCGTCCTGTCTTCGTCGGCGGCACAGGTCGCAGCGGGACGACCATCGCGGGACGCCTGCTCGGCCACCACCGCGATCTCCGTGCGACCAACCCTCGCGAGCTGCGCTTCATCGCGTCGCGCGGCGGAGTCGCTGACGCCTACGCGGGGCTGGTGACGCCGCAGCAGGTCGTGGATGCGCTGTGGGAGCACTGGTACGTCCGCGTCAAGCCATCGGGGGCTCGGTCGGGGCTCTTCCGCCGACTGGACGAGAAGCACATGCGCGCGGCATGCGATGACTACGTCGCGGGCTTCGCGGACGACCCCTACTCTGCGTCTCGGCATTTTGCGGAGACCATCGTGGGATCGGGCCGGGAGTCGGGTGCCCGCAGCGAGGTGCGCTCCAAACTACGCTGGGTCGACACGACGCCCGCCAATGCGCGATCCGCCGACCGTGTTCTGGCGCTGTTTCCCGATGGCGTCGTCGTACACATGATGCGGGATGGTCGCGATGTCGCGGCCTCCTTCGTCTCCAAGCCCTTCGGGCCCGAGGATGTCTTCGCCGCGCTCGATGCGTGGCGGGATCGGATGGTCGAGGCCCATCGCGCCGAGACGGCTTGCCCGCCCGGTCGATTCCTCAAGGTGGACCTGCACGAGCTCAGCGTCACCCATCGCGATGAGACCGTGGCGGCGCTCCTCGACGGCATCGGCGCTCCGCCGGATCGAAGGATGAAGGAGTGGTTCGACGGGCACGTGCTGCCGCAGCAGGCGCATATCGGCCGATGGCGGCGCGACTACGACGAGTCGACGGCAGCACGCATCGATGCCCGGTACGACGAGATCCTCGCTGAGCTCGACGCGGCCGGGGTGCCCTACCCTCGTCCCTGAGCGATGCCCGGCCCCTCGACTGGGTCCCGACGTCCGAGCAGCCACCAGGCGAGGCCAGCGGCCACGGCGGATGCGGTGCCTCCGAGCAGGCCCCACCAGGTGGATGCGAGAAGCAGCGCGAGCCCCGCGCCGATGACTGCGTAGGCGAGGGCGACGTACCGCGTGGCCCGTCGTCGCAGGGGCAGGGAGGCGGGGCGCGTCAGGGCGAGGACGACGATGAAGGCGAGGATGGCGATAGCGGCGAGGGGTCCGAAGAAGAAGACTGCAGTCTGCAGCGTGGCGATCCCGAGCTCCTCGTCGGGCGTGGATGCTGCGGTGGCGAAGACGGCCAGGACCATGCCCACGAGCACGGCGGCCACGCCGAATGCCGCAAGGCGCAGGACGCCCACTCCGGCCTGGGTATTCATCGCGTGGCCTGACTTCGCAGTGCCGTGCGCAGGTCCTGGATCAGGCGCGCGCGCAGATCACTCGCCCGATCGGCGAACTCCCGCTGATGCTCGACGTACTCCGCCCGACCATCCGCCGTCTCAATCGTGATAGGCGCGTAGCCCAGCGCGCGCAAGTCATAGGGCGATGCGCGCATGTCGATGACGCGCACCTCTCGCGCGAGCTCGAAGCAATCGGCCGTGAGGTCAGCGCCGATCGCGGGGTAGGAGCGGAAACTCCACTTGTAGAGGTCCATCGCGGCATGCAGGCAGCCGGGCTGCTCGAACTCCGCCTGGGTTGCCCGCGTGGGCTGCACATAATTGAGCGGTCGTGCCGCGGGCGTGTAGAAGCGGAAGGCATCGAAGTGGGTGCACCGCAGGGGCGAGGCCTCCACCACCTCGGCCACCCCGCGGGGATCCAGGCGCAGGGGCCACGTCGCGTGCCGGATATCCCCCGGATCCTGGCGGTAGACCATGGCCCACTCGTGCCTTCCGAAGCACGCGAAGGATGCCGTGCGCGATGCGGTCGCCTCGAGAAGCTCCAGGGCTGCTGCCATGACGTCGACGGGAAGCAGGGATGTGTCGACACGGGCGCCGCTGTCGTCGACGCGGTAGCCCCGCATCTCCCGGAATTCCCACACGTCTCCTTTGAGGAGTACGCCGACGCCGGGATGCCAGCGCGCCAGCTGGCCGGGGCGCCACGAGTAGTAGTCGAAGAGGAAGTCTTCGACCGGGTGCCGCACACCGTGCTGACGCCTGGCCAGGCGCGGGGCGATCCATGGCTCGACACGAGCCTGGTGCGCGCGCGCCCGGGAGCGCCATTCGGCCTCGGTGAGCACGTGCGCGGTGGCGCTGTCCAGGTGCGGCATCGCGATCGGCGGTCAGGTCACCGCGACGAGGCCGATGTCGGCGCAGCCGCGCTCTAGTTCGTCCAGGCCAAAGGCGTCGACCGGGCCATGCGCACCCGCGTCGACGCTGCGGGTGGCCGCCATGGCCGCACCCCACGCCAGCAGCTCGGCGGTGAGGTCGTACGGCGACGGGCCCTCCACGCGGACGGTGGCCAGGGGTCGACCGACCGCATCACTCGCCTCGGCCTGCACGACAGTGCGCGCACCCGCGCGGCTCGCGGCATCCGGCCCCTCGCCCGTGGTGCGCCCGAGGCGTCGACGCAGCGCCGCCATGGTGCGCTCGCCGGCCCCCGGCACGGCGGCCAGGACCCCCAGCGCGCCGCCTGCTGCCGCAGCAGCGGGGGTCCATCTCCCGGCCCATCCCAGCCACACCTCGATATCGCTGACCTCGGGGTCGCTCAGGGGGATGGCCAGGTGCTCGGAGCCGGCCACGGGAAGGCCCTTCCAGACGCGGCCCCGGCCGAGGTCGAATTCACGCGTGCGCCCGCCCGATGCCCGTCGATCCACGAGGCTGCCACCGCGCCGCGCATAGCTCGGTGCCAGGAGCACCCCTGCTGCGCTCGCACGCGTACCTGAGCTGATGCCGAAGGAGCCCTCGATGAAGTAGCCGATGTCGAGGCGCGATGCGGGCCGGCCCGCTCGGCGGCAGCGTCGAGCGGCGAGTGCACCGGCCAGATTGCCAGGCACGTAGTCGTAGCCGAAGGCCGTGATGAGACGCGCGCCCGTGCGCTCTGCCCGGGGCCCGAAGTCGTCGAAGACGCGGCGAATGAAGGGTGGCTCACCCGTCGAGTCGAGGTACGCCGCACCGGCATCGACGGCGGCATCGACTGCTGCGTCGCCCCACTCCACGAAGGGGCCGACGGTGCTGACGAGGACATCGCCCGCTGACTCCAGCAACCGTCGCACGGACGCAGCGTCGCTCGCGTCGGCGACAGCGATCGTCGGCTGCGACGCGGGGCTGGGCGCGAGAGGTGCAAGCCGATCAGCGAGCCGGGCGACAGCGTCGTGACGTCGGCCCGCGAGGACTGGGGCAAGGCCCGCCCTCACCATGGCCTCGGCCGTGAGTCGGCCGGTGTAGCCCGTGGCTCCGAGGAGGACGATGCGCATGGGCGTCACGCTAGCCTGCACGCGTGGAGAGCGCGAAGCCCCGTCAGGCACCCGCGACGTGGCTGTGGCACCCCTTCGCGGATATGGCCGCCGTTGCCGAGTCGGGTGAGCTGGTCCTCGACCGCGGGGAGGGCGCCTACGTCGTCGATGAGAGCGGGCGCCGCTATCTCGATGCCGCCGCGGGACTTTGGTACTGCAATGTCGGCCATGGCCGTGCCGAGCTCGCTAAGGCTGCGGGTCAGCAGATGACGCGACTGGCGTCGTACTCCGCCTTCGGCGATCTCGCCACCCGTCCCGCACATGATCTCGCCGAACGACTGTCCGGCATGGCGCCGACGGCCGACGCTCGGGTCTTCTTCACCAGCGGCGGAAGCGACTCCGTCGATACGGCGGTCAAGCTCGTCCGCCGCTACTGGGCAGAGCTCGGTCAACCATCGCGGGGGGTCATCGTCACGCGTGAGCACGCGTATCACGGCATGCACCTGGCCGGCACGAGTCTCGCCGGGATCGAGGCGAACAGGTCCGGTCACGGTGAGCTCGACCCGGCGGTCGTCCAGGTCCCGTGGGATGACGCAGGGGCCCTCGAATCGCTCCTCGCGAGCCGGTCCGACATCGCTGCCTTCTTCTGCGAGCCCGTGATCGGTGCGGGCGGCGTCTATGCGCCGCCGGTCGGCTACCTCGAGCACGTGCGCGAGATGTGCCGGCGCCATGACGTTATCTTCGTCGCGGACGAGGTCATCTGCGGCTATGGCCGCACGGGACGGATGTTCGCGAGCGATCGCTGGGCACTCGATCCCGACATCCTGCTCACGGCCAAGGGCCTCACCTCGGGCTACATCCCGCTCGGTGCCGTGATCATCTCCGGCAGGATCGCCGAACCGTTCTGGACGCGACGCGATCAGCCCGTGATGTGGCGTCATGGCTACACCTACTCGGCACACGCGACGGCATGCGCTGTCGCCATGGCCAATCTGGACATCATCGACCGCGAGGGCCTGGTCGCGCGCGTGGACGCCGCGCAGCATGTCCTGGGTGCGGCGCTGCAGCCGCTGGGCGCCTTCGATGTCGTCGGTGAGGTGCGCGCCGGTGTCGGGCTACTTGCCGCGGTCGACTACACGGACGTGGCCAAGGCGGCCGGTGTCCCGGGCCAGGTCCTCGCTGAATTGCGCGATCGAGGCGTGCTCACGCGCAACCTCGCCTCGGGTGCGCTCCAGGTGTCCCCGTCCTTCGTCACCGATCACGGTGACGTCGAGATGCTGGCCGCGGCGATCGCGGAGTCACTTGCCGCCGTCGGCTCACGACGCAGGCAGTCCGCGCCCAGCGGGCTCCTGCCCGAGATCACGAGCGACGAGGGGGTCGACGCCTATGACGATCGCCACTATCTCGAGCAGCGGCCGCCGCACCACGGCTGATTCTCAGCCGACGGGCTTCGTGCCGCCCTCGGCCTGCTGGCGCAGGAGGTCGCGGATCTCCTCGAGCAGTTGGACGTCCGGCGGCCGGGTATCGACCACTTCCTTCCCCCGGGCCGCGCGGTACCTGTTCATCGGAGCCACGAAGAAGAGGTAGAGCGCGGCGAGGGTGACGAAGAAGGTGATGATGGCGCCGATGAGCAGGGCGAAGTTGAGCTCGTAGCCCTCGGAGAGAGTGATCGTGCCGCCGATGCTGCCGTCGGATCCGCCGAGGAGGCTGAGGATCCACCCCACGATCGGCTCGATGATCGCCTGGGTCACCGCGGCCACGAGCGCGGCGAGTGCGGTGCCGACGGCGACCGCGACAGCCAAGTCGATGACATTCCCTCGGAAAACGAATTCCTTGAAGCCCTTGATCATGCGTGTCATCCTCCCGTTCGCCTGGCATTGGTCGAGCGTGGTGGTCAGCGCAGGACTACGCCGAGTCCGGGCTGCGCCCCCACCGCCGCGAGGGCGAACGCCGTGCGGCGGTCGGTCGCAACGACGACGAGACTACCGGCGGTGCTCGACGCAGGGCCGAGACCCACGGTGGTCGGCCGCCTCGGGACCGTCACCACCTGCACGCCCTCCGCGACGACGCGGGGCGCTCCCTGGTCGGAGCCGCTGCCCGAGAGGAGGACGAGGTCGATGGTGGTGCCGGGCAGCAGGAGTTGCGCTGCCTCGGCGTCGGCCAGTCGCACGGGCACGGTGTGGCGGCCGTCTGCTCGCGATGTGGTGGCGACGAGTCGGCTTCGGGTGAGTGTCTCCCCGGCGTCCATGTCGCTCGCGATCGTGCTGCCCGCAGCCGAGTCGAGGTCCGCGATTGCGCCCGGGGCGGCGTACTGCACGGGCACCTGCAGCACGGCGAGATCCTCGGATGTGAGTTGCGTGCCAGCAGGCAGGGACCGCTGGGCGACCACGACATCGGTCAGCGCAGGCCCGGCAGGCCTGATGAGCGATGCGACGAGGAGCACGGCGACGGCGGCACTCACGGCGGCGAGTGGCCTGCGGAAGCGGTGAACGAAGAGCCGGAGTGCGGTCATGGCGCGACGCTAGGGCGCGGGGAGCATGATTGCGCAGCCCTGTCCACAGGGCGCGGAGTGCAGCGTGATCAGGTGGACGACGACGCGGTGTTGGTCGACGATGTCGACGTCGTTGGCGTCGAAGCCGTGGGCGTCGAGGCCGTGGACGTCGGTGCAGCCGTGGCTGAATCGGTCGAGGAAGCCGCAGTGGACGAGCCCGCTGACCCTGAGTCCTTGCGCGAATCGGTGCGATAGAAGCCCGAGCCCTTGAAGACCACGCCGACATTGCCGAAGAGCTTGCGCAGGGC
>JAULZJ010000187.1:0-2358 GCA_032117435.1 Candidatus Nanopelagicales bacterium
CCGTGTCGGCGATGTCGACCTTTCGCAGCGAGATCACGCCGCGTTCATCGAGCTCACGCAGCCTGACTGCCACGCCGGTGTAGGTGAACTGCGCGGCGACCACCACCGCACCGGGTGACAGCAGGTCGAGGATGGCATTGGCCGCGGCCATGCCGGATGCATACGCGATGGCAGCGCCACCCTCGAGGGGACCCACCGCCTCCTCGAGAGCCCGCATCCCGAGCGTGCCGTCCCGTGCGTACTCGACGTCGCCGCCGGCGTGATAGGTCGAGGACAACTCGACGGGGTAGTTGACGGGATTGCCCGGTGCCGCCGCGGGGCGCCCCCGGTGGACGAGTTCGGTGTCGACGGACCAGGTGGGATCGGGGTGCTCCGGCATGGCGCTGACCCTAACGCGATGACCGGGCACTAACGTCTCGGGCGTGGCAGGGCTTCGTGTGCGCGTCCTCGTGCTCTTTGGCGGGCGGAGCAGCGAGCATGCCATCTCGTGCCTCAGCGCAGCCGGCATCCTGCGGGCGCTCGACCGCGATCGCTACGACGTCACGGCGGTCGGGATCCTGCCGGACGGGCGCTGGATGCGCGTCGATGCCGATCCCGCGGCGATCGCGGCAGCCGCTCCGGGTGAGCTGCCGGCAGTGACCGATACCGGTGATGCCGCCGTGCTCCTGCCCGAGCCTGTCGAGGGTGTGGACGCACCCGCGGCAATCCGGGACGTGGACGTCGTCTTCCCCGTGCTCCACGGACCCTGGGGGGAGGACGGCACCGTCCAGGGACTGCTGGAGATGGCGGGCATCCCCTACGTCGGCTCGGGTGTCTTCGCCTCGGCAGCCGCGATGGACAAGGGGCATATGAAAGCACTCCTCGCAGCCGCGGGCCTGCCGATCGGCCCGAGTGTCGTCGTCACTGCCGGTGAATGGGACCGCGATGCAGCCGGTAGCCGTGACCGCGTGGCGGCACTCGGCTACCCCGTCTTCGTGAAGCCCGCCCGTGCCGGCTCCTCCGTGGGCATCACCAAGGTGCATGCGGACGGCCAGCTGGATGCGGCGCTGGCGGTGGCCCGATCGTGGGACCCGCGGATCATCGTCGAGGCGGCGATCCCCTCCGCTCGGGAGATCGAATGCGCCGTCATCGTGGATCAGGATGGGCTGCCTCGCGCGACCCGCTGCGCGGAGATCATCGTGCGCGGCGAGCATGAGTTCTACGACTTCGAGGCGAAGTACCTCGACGACGCAGCAGAACTCATCGTGCCTGCCGACCTGCCCGCTGCAGTGGAGGAGGAGGTGCGGAGGCTCGCGGTCGCCGCATTCGAGGCATTGGACTGCGAAGGGCTGGCGCGCGTCGACTTCTTCGTGCAGCCCGACTGCGTGATCATCAACGAGGTCAACACCATGCCGGGCTTCACGCCCATCTCACTCTTCCCCCGGATGTGCGCTGCGAGCGGTATCGAATACGCCTCGGTCCTCGACCTGCTCATCGCCGATGCCCTGCGTCGCGGCACGGGACTGCGCTGAATCGCTACCGGGCGGCAGCCAGGGCCGGTGACAGATCGGCGAGCACGTCGGCCGGTGCGGCGTACTCCTCGGGCACGAGCACTTCGACGTAGACGGGGGAGTCCGCGGTGGGCCAGGTGACGGCGATGAAGGCGGTGCCGCCCGCAGCCTCGAGGGGCAGCCAGCCGATCCCGGAGACGTCGAGGAGCTGCGAAGTCGGCGTCAGCGCGGCCGGTCGCTGCACCCCGCAGCGGTAGGTGATGGGCGGTTCGCCCCAGGCGGCGGTGCTCGATTGCGTCGTCGGGCGAGTGCCGGCGCCTGCGATCACGGGCGGCAGGTCGACCGCGGTGCAGGCCTCGCTGGCGGAGTCCGGAGGAGGTACGGCGACCTGGCGCCCGCAGCCGACGAGCGCCGTGCTCGCGGCCAGGGCGAGGGCGAGTGCTGCGGTGTGCGCCCGTCTCACAGGTGGACGACGGGGCAGGTGAGGGTGCGGGTGATGCCGCCGATCTGCTGGATGGCGCTGAGCACCTCTCGGCCGAACTCATCCATGCCGACTGCCTCGGCGCGCACGATGATGTCGTAGGGGCCGGTGACGTCCTCGGCCGTGACGACCCCGGGGAGTGCGGCGATCGTGGAGCGGACAGTGGCCGCGGCACCCATCTCGGTCTGGACGAGGATGTAGGCCTGGACGCTCATCGCCGACCTCCTCGCAAATCCAGGACATCCCTGGGGCGCCGTGCACGCCGAGAGGAGACTAGCGACTCGCCGTGACCACGCCATCGGCGACGGTGCGGGTGGGACCAAGATGGGATGTTGATCCGAGGAGGAGCTATGGCCGGCACCACAGTGGGCGAACTGGGGGAGATCG
>JAULZJ010000188.1:0-2033 GCA_032117435.1 Candidatus Nanopelagicales bacterium
AGATCCCGGTGTCCGCGCCGAGGGCCTTGACGAGATCGTCGACCTTGCGCACGCTCGTGCCCGTCACGTACGCCTCCATCACCACGGCGAACAGCGCCTGGTCGATCCGCCGGCGGCGCTCCAGCAGCGACGGGAAGAACGAGCCAGCCCGCAGCTTCGGGATCGCCAACTCCAAGTCCCCCGCCGTGGTCGACAGGGTCCTGCGCCGGTGCCCGTTGCGCTGCACGGTCCGGGCATCAGAGCGCTCATGGCGCTCCGCGCCGATCAGCGCGGTCGCCTCCGCCTCAATGAGCTCCTGGAGCATCACCTGGACCGCGGAGCGGATCACGTCCACCCCATCGGAGGCATTCAACGCGTCGAGCAGGTCAAGCAGTGCAGACTGGGACAGGGCCATCGTGCGTTCTCCTTCGTCGAGTTCCTTGGTCGGTACTCGCGAAGCCTCACACGATGGCCCCTCAAACCTCAGGAGACAGGCCCGGAGTTACACCACTCGACGGGACGCGACCGATCCCGGCCCAGTTCTCCACACTCATCACTCCTCAATCGTTCAGGAGGGGGTCCATTTCCCGTCGGCACTGCGGCGTCAGTACTCAGTCGGCGTCGACAGCGTGACAGGGACTCAAGTAACTCGTGGGAGCGTGGCCCAAAGTTATTGCGCTGCAACGGGTCTTGAGGTAGCCAGGGGCGGGGTCGACCGCTGACCTCGCGATTGTCAGTACGGTCTCTACGGCGAGTCGCACCTGATGGACGGTGCGGTCAGGAAAGCACGTCCTTGCGGTCGAATCGGTAGACGGCGTATGCGACGCATACGGCGAAGGCCGTGATGGCGAGGGCAGATCCGCGCATCATGCCCGTCCAGTCGATCTCGGGACCGAGTGCGCCAAGCCAGGCCGATCCGTAGTCGGTCGGCAGCCATGCCCGGATCGAACCGAGGGCGTCGATGGCGTCGAGGATGCTGCTCACGATGACGATGATGACGGCCGTGCCCACCGCACCCAGCGGGACATCGGTGAGCACACTCATCAGGAATGCGATGCCCGCCGTGAACAGCAGGTAGGTGAATAGGTACCCGCCGATCACGGAAATTCGGAGCAGGGCTTCCCCATCACCGAGGTTCCCGCCCGTTGGGGTGGTTAAGGCCCCGGAGCCGAACGCTACGAGCCCGATCACGTAGGACGTGACGATGAGGATCACGATGGAACCGAGCGACAGAAGCAGGGCGACGACCAGCTTCACGCGAAGCAAACGACGCCTGGGTACTGGCGCTGCCAGGAGGTAGCGCAATGTCGACCAACTGGCTTCGCTGGCCACGGTATCCCCACAGAACATCGCCACGATGACGACCAGCAGGAAGCCGGAGGCGAAGAACACCATGGTGACGGTGAAGTTCCAGGCACCAGAGGTCGCCAGGCCGACGAGGTCAAGGCTCCCCCCGCCAAAGCGGCCTCCTCCGCCATTGCTGTTGGCCGATGGACCGAACTTGACCGCGGACACGACGATCAGGGGTATTGCGACCACGAGTAGGTAGGCAACGAGAGTGCGGCGCCGGCGCACCTGGCGAATCAGTTCTATGCGAAGGGGCAGGGTGTCCCGCCTGCGGTACCCGTCATTGTTCGCCGGGCCCGCCTTGGCATGTTCCAGTGTTGTCATGACTGCCCCACCGTGAGGTCCTCTCCGACGATTTCCAGGAAGACGTCCTCAAGACGCTGCCCCGTTCTCCCGGCAAGCAGCGTCTCGACCTCTCCCGTGGCCACCAGTCGACCGCGATGCATCACGACGACATGGCTGCAGGTCTGCTCCACTTCGCTGAGCATGTGAGACGAGACGATGACAGTGCGTCCCTCGCGGGCATAGCGCTGAAGCAACTCCCGCATCGCGCGGATCTGCGGAGGATCGAGGCCGTTGGTTGGCTCGTCGAGGACGAGCAGGTCTGGCTTGCCGAGCATTGCCTGGGCGATGCCGAGTCGCTGGCGCATGCCCTGGCTGTATGTCCGGACTTTCCGGTCGATTGCAGTCCCGAGGTCGGCGATCTC
>JAULZJ010000189.1:0-5005 GCA_032117435.1 Candidatus Nanopelagicales bacterium
CGCACGATGACGTCACCGTGCTGCGTGCAGCACGCGCCTACGAGAGCGTGCACCCGGTGCCACGGCCGACGATCTGAGCGAATCTTCGCGTTAGGGTGCTGACTCGGGCACGATCACGATTTTGTGTGCCGATCGCTCGCTGCGCAGAGCTTCGAGCGCCGCGGCGTACTCACTCAGCTCGAATCGGTGGGTGATGAGGCCTTCGGTGCGGATGTCACCTGATCGGAAGGCCGCAAGGGCGTCCGGGAAGGAATCGACCTCCGTGAAGGAGCCCATGATGGTGAGCTCGCGTCGGAAGATCTCGAACGGTGAGATCGAGACGACTGCGGACTCGTCAGCCACGCCGTAGTAGACGATGCGTCCGCCATTGCGGGCGAGGCGCGGGAGGTGCTGGATCACCTCCGCTCGCCCCGTGGCGTCGATGACGACGTCGAATGCGTCCGGGCGCCTCTCAGCCAGCGCAAGGAATGTCCCGATGACATCGGAGCGATCGACCAGGTGCGTATCGATGCTGCTCAGGGCAGCGGCACGGTCCAGCTTGTCGTCGTTGGGGTCCGCGAGGACGACGGTAGCCGCCCCACGTGCGCGCAGGAACTGCGTGAGCAGGACGCCGGTGGGCCCCGCCCCCAGGACGACGACCGAGCAGCCCGCCAGCGGATCAAGGCGGTCCATCAGGTGCGCGATGCACGCCGAGGGCTCAGCGAAGACAGCGAGGTCGGGGTCGATGCCCGTTGCGTCGAATACCTGATCTGCTGGGGCGATCAGGTATTCGGAGAAGCCTCCCGGGGTCGATGAGCCGATGCCCGCGAACCCATCGCACAGCCATGGCCGCCCGTCCCGGCAGTAGCCGCACGCCCGACAGCTGGAATTCGGGTTGACGACCACCTGCTGACCCAGCGACATGGCGGCTCCGGACCCGTCGCTCGAAGCGCCGTACCCGAGTGCGTCGACGACACCGACAGTCTCGTGCCCGGGGGTGAGGGGGAACGTCGCGAGGAACTGACCCTCATGCAGGTGCAGATCGGTGCCGCACATCCCGGCGGCCGTCACCCGGATGCGTACCTCGCCGGGCCCCGGATCGGGCGTCACCACCTCGCGGACCGTGAAGCTACCTGGGGCGTCGTAGACCACCGCGCGCACGACTGCTCGCTACTGGGCCATGTCGACGAAGCGCGAGTAGTGGCCCTGGAAGGCAACGGTGATCGTCGAGGTCGGGCCGTTGCGGTGCTTGGCCACGATGAAGTCAGCCTCACCAGCACGCGGTGACTCCCGCTCATAGGCATCCTCGCGATGTAGCAGGATCACCATGTCCGCATCCTGTTCCAAACTGCCGCTTTCGCGTAGATCCGACAGCATCGGGCGCTTGTCGGTGCGCTGCTCGGGGCCGCGATTGAGCTGGCTCACCGCGATGACGGGAACGTCGAGCTCCTTGGCGAGCAGCTTGAGCGAGCGTGAGAACTCGCTCACCTCCTGCTGGCGGCTCTCGACCTTCTTGCCGCTCGTCATGAGCTGCATGTAGTCGACGACGACGAGGCGCAGATCGTGGCGCTGCTTCAGACGCCGGCACTTGGCGCGGATCTCCATCATCGTGAGGTTGGGTGAGTCGTCGATGAAGAAGGGCGCCTCGCTGACGACGCCCATCTTGGTGGCGAGCTTCTGCCAGTCGTTGTCGCTCATATTGCCGCTGCGCATGTGATGCAGGGCGATCTGCGCCTCGGCGGACAGCAGGCGCATGAGGATCTCATTGCGCCCCATCTCCAGCGAGAAGATCACGCTCGTGAGGCCGTTCTTGATGCTTGCCGATCGCGCGATATCCACGGCGAGGGTGCTCTTGCCAATGGCCGGCCTGGCCGCGACGATGATGAGCTGCCCGGGATGCAGGCCATTAGTCAGCGCGTCGAGATCGGCGAAGCCGGTCGGCACGCCGACCATCTGCCCACCACGATTGGCAATCGCCTCGATCTCGGTGAGCGCACCGTCCATGAGGTCACGGAGGGGCAGATAGTCCTCGGCCGTGCGGCGCTCGGTGACCTCATAGACCTCCGCCTGCGCGCGATCGACGACGTCGTCGACATCGCCCTCCCCGGCGTATCCCATCTGCACGATGCGGGTGCCCGCCTCGACCAGGCGCCGCAAGATCGCGCGCTCCTTGACGATCGCCGCGTAGTAGCCGGCATTGGCCGCGGTGGGCACGAGTGAGACAAGCGTGTGGAGGTACGACGCTCCGCCGATGCGGCCGATCTCGCCTACGCGCGTGAGCTCGGCAGCGACCGTCACTGCATCGACTGGGTCGCCCTTGCCATAGATGCTGATGATCGCGTCGTAGATCGTCGCGTGCGCAGGGCGATAGAAGTCGCCGTCGCGAAGGACCTCTACGACATCGGCGATGGCATCCTTGCTGAGCATCATCGCGCCGAGGACGGACTGCTCCGCCGCAACATCCTGCGGTGGTGTGCGGTCCGAGGGAGGGCCGCTGCCGTCGTCATAGGGCACCGGGAGTTCGGCGACGCTCACGCGCGCTCCTCTCCCGATCATCCCGGCGACAGCGACCGGCCCTGCCACTCCATCACGGGGGTCCGACAGTCGTGGATCCTCGACCGACGGGCATTGCCTCGCGGTGCGAGGCCCCGGCTGTGGAACCTAGGGAAGTGCAAGTAGCCCCGTCCAACTCCCCTGTGGGCAAAACTGTGGATAACTGGGGGAGACTCGCCGGACGTACCGTTCACAGGCTGGGGACAACTTGGGGATCCGATCCCCATGTGAGCGCCAACTGGCTCTCTGACGTGGGCAGACATCATCCCGGGGCTGTGCAGGGAAAGTATTCCGAGATGGATGTCGCGCTACCGCGGAGTGAACCTGGGATGACGCATTTTCCACCGGTGGACCGTCGGCACTAGCGTCCGTCCAGTGGCAGCGCGGGCACTTGATCGCAGCATCGCGCGGCTGGCTATCCCGGCCTTCGGTGCACTCCTCGCCCAGCCGCTCTTCCTCCTCGTCGATGCAGTCATCGTCGGCACGCTCGGCACCGAGCAACTCGCCGGCCTGGGCGCGGCATCGACCATCTTCGGTGCGGTCATCGGCCTGTGCATCTTCCTGTCCTACGCCGCCACTGCCGCCGTCGCGCGACTGCTCGGGTCGGGGGATCGCGCCGGCGCGCTCTCCCAGGGCGTCGACGGGATGGCCCTCGGAGTCGGGCTCGGGATCGTCCTCGGAATCCTCAGCTTCGCCTTCGCGGAACCCTTGATCACCCTGCTCGGCACGTCAGCGGATGTGACGCCATACGCCGTCACCTACCTGCGGATCGTCTCGATCGCTTACCCCGCTGTGCTCGGTGTCCTCGCTGCGGTGGGCGTGCTGCGCGGCCTGCAGGACACTCGCACGACGCTCTACGTCACGCTCATCATGGTGGCGGCCAATCTCGTCCTGGACCTGGTCTTCATCCTCGGTTTCGGGTGGGGGATCGCGGGCAGTGCCGTGGCGACAGGGCTCGCCGAGCTGATCGGCCTGGTGGCGTACGCCGGGATCCTCCTGCGGACAGCACACCGCGCGGGCGTGAGGGTCATCCCCAGCGGTATCGGCGTCCTTCGCTCAGCACGCGATGGCGTGCCGCTCTTCGTGCGCTCGGCTGCCTTGCGCGGGGTCCTCGTCATCGCAGCGGCTGTCGCCGCGCGACTGGGCGATGCCGAACTTGCTGCCTTCCACGTCACTGTCACGCTCTTCTTCGCGCTCGCACTCGCGCTGGACGCGGTCGCCATCGCCGGCCAGGCGCTCACAGGCAAGTCACTGGGGTCCGGCGAGGTGGGCGAGTCCCGCGTCATCGCCCGTCGGGTGGTGTGGTGGTCGGTGTGGCTCGGTGTCGCACTCGCACTCGTCGTATTGGCGCTGCGGCCATGGCTACCTGGTTGGTACGGCGATGATGCCCAGGTGGCGGCAATCATCTCCTCGGCGCTCCTGGTCCTCGCCCTGCTCCAGCCCCTCTCGGGTGTCGTCTTCGCACTCGACGGCGTACTCATCGGCGCCGGCGACACCCAATGGCTGGCGTGGGCGCAGGTTGCCGTCTTCATCGCCTTCCTCCCCGCGGCCTGGCTCGTACTCGTCAATTCCTGGGGTCTCGACGCCCTGTGGTGGGCCCTCGGCTGGTTCCTCCTCGCCCGTGCGGTGCTGCTCGTCTGGCGCGCACGGGGAACGGCCTGGCTGATCACCGGCGCCGTCCGGCCGCGGTAGCGTCACCGCGTGCGCGGAGTGCTGCTCGACGTCAACGAGACGCTGCTCGACCTGCGTGGACTTCAACCAGCATTCGCCGGACTCGGCCTACCCGACGCGATGCCCCTGTGGTTCGCGCGCACCCTGCGCAACGGTTTCGCGCTGGCCGCGAGCGGCGATTGCCGCGCCTTCGCCGATGTCGCCCGCGACACGCTGGTGTCACTGGACCCCGATCGACTGTCCCCTCGCGACGGCGATGCGATCCTCGCGGCCTTCACGGAGTTGGCGCCGCACCCGGATGTCGAGGCGGGGTTGCGCCAGCTCGCCGAAGCGGGGATCCCGGCCATGACCCTGACCGTCGGCAGTGCCGAAGTTGTCGCGCAGATCTTCGATCGGCACGGCCTCGGCGCACTGGTCGCTGGTCATCTCTCTGCCGCGGACTTCGGCCGGTGGAAACCCGCGCCGGCGCCCTATCTCGCAGGCTGCCTCGCGCTCGGGATGACGCCACAAGAGGTGACGATGATCGCCGCGCATTCCTGGGACCTCCACGGCGCCCATCGCGCGGGGCTGCGCACCGCCTGGCTCACTCGCCTCGAGAAACGGCGCCCGGAGATCTTCGCCGACCCTGATATCGAGGGGCCTGATCTGCCGAGCGTCACGCAGCAGATCGTAGGCTCCGGCACACGATGAGCACTCCGACGGCAGTAGTCATCTCCAACCCGAGCGTGGGCGCCGACCTGGGTCACCTCGGTGACTGGCTGCGCGACCATGGCTTCGTCGTACGTCGACTCATCCGCGATGA
>JAULZJ010000190.1:0-9473 GCA_032117435.1 Candidatus Nanopelagicales bacterium
ATCGACGACATCAACCTCGCTTCGATCGCCGAGCGCGAGCGCGTGACGCGTCACGACGTCAAGGCTCGCATCGAGGAGTTCAACGCTCTCGCCGGGCACGAGCACATCCACAAGGGCATGACGAGCCGCGATCTCACGGAGAACGTCGAGCAGATGCTCATCCGCGAGTCGCTCATGCTGACACGCGACAAGGTCGTCGCGGCCCTTGCACGCCTGAGCGCTCTCGCGGTGCAGTACGCCGACATCGCGATGGCGGGGCGCTCGCACAACGTCGCCGCGCAGATGACGACTCTCGGCAAGCGCTTCGCCATCTGGGCCGATGAGTTGCTCATCGCCTACGAGCGACTCACCGATCTGATCGAGCGCTATCCCCTGCGCGGAATCAAGGGCCCTGTCGGCACCGCGCAGGACATGCTCGACCTGCTCGACGGCGACGCCGCAGCCCTCGCCACGCTGGAGCGCTCGGTAGCCGACCACCTCGGCTTCGCCCGCCTGCTCGACAGCGTCGGCCAGGTCTATCCACGCTCCCTCGACTACGACGTCGTGACCACCCTCGTCCAGGTGTCGAGCGCGCCGAGCAATGCCGCGACGACGATCCGCCTCATGGCCGGGTCCGAGCTCGTCACCGAAGGCTTCAAGCCCGGGCAGGTCGGCTCGAGTGCGATGCCGCACAAGATGAATTCGCGGTCCTCGGAGCGCATCAATGGCCTCGCGGTCATCCTGCGCGGCTACGCCAGCATGGTCGGCGAGCTCGCGGGCGATCAGTGGAACGAGGGTGACGTCTCCTGCTCCGTCGTACGACGTGTCGCCCTGCCCGACTCCTTCTTCGCCGTCGACGGCCTCTTCGAGACCTTCCTCACCGTGCTCGACGAATTCGGCGCATTCCCCGCCGTGATCGATCGCGAGCTCGAGCGCTACCTGCCCTTCCTCGCCACCACCAAGGTGCTCATGGCCGCGGTGCGCTCCGGCGTCGGTCGCGAGACCGCGCACGAGGCGATCAAGGAGCACGCGGTCGCTGTGGCGCTCGCGATGCGCGCCGGCGAGGCCGACAACGACCTGCTCGATCGCCTTGCCAGCGACTCACGACTCGGCCTGTCCCGCGCTGATCTCGATGCGCTCATCGCCGAGCCGCTGGAGTTCACCGGCGCTGCCCGTGATCAGGTCGCGCGCGTGTCCGAAAGGGTGCAGGCCGTCGCCGACGCGCATCCGGATGCGGCGGCGTACACGCCTGGATCGATCCTCTAGTCCCTTAAGCGGTGGATAACCGCGGCAAACGCGCACGAGGGCACGCACGCGCATCTAGCATTCACGGGATGCCTCACCGGGCGCGTCAATCGAGGGGACACCATGACCGTCAGCACCGCACCCGTCCAGACTGCGATCTGGTTCAAGGATGTCGCTGTCTTCGACAGCAGGTCGGGCAGCCTGACGCCGATGGCGCAGGTGCTCGTGCGCGGGGGACTGATCGAGAGTGTCACGCCGGGTACGGCGGCACCATCGAACAGCGATGGCGCTCAGGTCATCGATGGCACGGGTCGGACGCTGATCCCGGGCCTGATCGATGCCCACGCGCACGTCACCTTCAGCACGATCCCCGTGGCCGAGGGGATGACCGCCGACCCGGGCTACCTTCACATCCTCGCGGGCCGATCGGCGACGCAGATGCTCCTGCGCGGATTCACGACCGTCCGCGATGCCGGTGGGCCGTCCTTCGGACTCAAGCGCGCGATCGATGCGGGAATCGTCGAGGGTCCGCGGATGTTCCCCAGCGGCGCCCTCATCTCCCAGTCAGGTGGCCACGGCGACTTCCGGCAGCCCTACGAGACCCCCCGGGACGTATGCGGGCATCTCAGCCACATCGAGATCATGCGCGCGAGCGTGATCGCCGATGGCGTCCCCGAGGTCCTGCGTGCCGCGCGCGAGCAGCTCATGCACGGTGCGACCCAGATCAAGATGATGGCGGGAGGCGGGGTCGCCTCGGCGTACGACCCGATCGACATCACGCAGTTCACCCTCGATGAGATGAGGGCCGGCGTCGAGACGGCGGAGAACTACGGCACCTACGTCATGGTGCACGCCTATACCCCAAGGGCGGTCCAGCAGGCGTTGACAGCTGGCGTCCGCAGCATCGAGCACGGTCAGCTCCTCGACGAGGAGACGGTGGAGATGATCGCCGAGAAAGATGCGTGGTGGAGTCTGCAGCCTTTCCTCAACGACGCCGACATGGTGCCCGAGCCCGATCCGGCGCGGCACGCCAAGGCGCTCGAGGTCGCCGCCGGCACCGATCGTGCGTACGCCATGGCCAAGAAGCACGGGATCAAGGTCGCCTGGGGTACGGACACGCTCTTCAATGCCCATCTCGCGTCACGCCAGGGGGAGCAATTGGCGAAGATGGTCCGCTGGTACACCCCGGCCGAAGTGCTCTCCATGGCCACCTATTCCAACGCCCAGCTCCTGACGATGTCCGGCCCACGCAATCCCTATCCCGCCGGCTCCCTCGGAGTCATCGAGGCGGGGGCCCTGGCGGACATGCTGCTCATCGATGGCAACCCGCTCGAGGACATCACGCTCATCCAGCAGTCCGAGACCGCCATGGTCGTGATCATGAAGGATGGTCGGATCGTCAAGAACATCCTCCCTGCGCAATGACAGTCGCCTCCGATCCTGCCGCGGTCCGCGACCTCGCCGTACGCGTCGGCGTGGGGATGAACGAGTCCGGTGACTCGGTGGCCTCGATCTCCACGACCGTGACCCAGGTCTGCCGCGCGCAGGGACTGCGCGACGCCGACGCACTCGTCCTGCCTACGGCCGTGCTCGTCAAGTCCGGCCACGGCGCGCAGACCGGGGTTCAGCTCGGGACCAGCGTCGTCGGCTCCTACCGGCTCGATCAGGTCTCCACCCTCTATCGGCTCATCAAGAAGCTCACCGCGGGACCGGTCGACATCGCGTCGGCCAATAGCCAGCTCGACAGCATCGACTCACTCCGGCCGACCTTCAGCTGGCCCTGGCGCATCCTCGGACATGGCGTGCTCACCGCGGGCCTCGCCCTGCTCCTGCAGCCCACTCTCCAGACGCTCGCCGTCACCTTCGTCCTCGGTCTCGTCATCGGTGCGCTCAAGCTCGTGCGGATGCCCACGGTGCAACTCGTCTTCCCGGTCCTCGTCGCCTTCGGCGTGACGGTGATGGTGCTGATTGCCAGCCGCGACCTCGGCCTGCAGGACCCGATCCGCATCCTCGTGCCGCCACTCGTCACGTACCTGCCTGGGGCTGCGCTCACCATCGGGACCATCGAACTGACGTCCAACCAGATGGTCGCCGGGGCAAGCCGTCTCGTCTCCGGTGTCGTGCAACTCCTGTTGCTTGCCTTCGGCGTACTCGCGGGTGCCGCCGTCGTGGGGATGCCGCTCTCCTCGCTCGAGGATGATCCGACGAATGCATTCGGGCCATGGGCGAGTTGGCTCGGCATCGCCGTCTTCGCGGTCGGCATGATGCTCACCTACTGCGTGCCGCCCAGTGTCTTCCCGTGGATGCTTGCTGTTCTGGTCACCGCAGCCATCGGTCAGGCGATCGGCACCGCCATCGTCGGAGCACAGCTCAGCGGCTTCTTCGGGGCTCTCCTGATGACCCCGCTGGTGCTGTGGTTCGACCTACTGCCGAAGGGTCCGACGAAGCTCGTCACCTTCCTCCCCGCCTTCTGGATGCTCGTCCCCGGCTCGAGCGGGCTCATTGCCGTCGTGGGTGCTGCCTCGAGCGGCGACGAGGGTCCGGGCGCCCTGGAATCCGTGGGGCTCACGGTCGCGTCCATCGCCCTGGGCGTGCTCGTCGGCTCAGCCGTTTTCAACTCGCTGAGCAGGGCATCGGGCTTCCGGCAACCGCTCTGACAGGATGCGCCCGTGACTGGGTACGACCTCCCCGAGGGCTATCGCCACCTCTATTCCGGCAAGGTGCGCGACCTCTACGAGGCTCCGAATGGCCAGCTCCTCTTCATCGCGTCGGATCGCATCTCGGCGTACGACTGCGTGCTGCCGACCGAGATCCCGGACAAGGGCCGCATCCTCACGCAGCTGAGCCTGTGGTGGTTCGACCGCATGCAGGGGGTCGTGCCCAATCACCTCGTCTCGACGCAGGTGCCCAAGTCGGTGCGCGGGCGCGCGATGCTCTGCGAGCCACTCGAGATGATGCCGGTCGAGTGCGTGGTGCGCGGCTACCTCGCCGGGTCGGGACTCACCGAGTACAAGGAGGCGCGCGCGATCTGCGGCAACGGCCTGCCCCCCGGCCTCAAGGATGGATCGAAACTCCCCAAGCCGATCTTCACCCCGGCAACGAAAGCCCCGATGGGCGAGCACGACGTCAACATCACCTACGACGAGACCATCGTGCTCGTCGGCCAGGAGGAGGCGCAGGATCTCAAGCGCCTCTCCCTCGACGTCTACCGACGCGCGGCGGCGATCGCCGAGGAGCGCGGGCTGATCCTGGCCGACACGAAGTTCGAGTTCGGGATCGCGCGCGCGGGCCGCTACGCCGGTCGCATGGTGCTCGGCGACGAGGTGCTCACGCCTGACTCGTCGCGCTACTGGCCCGCCGACCACTGGGAGCCCGGGCACGCGCAGCCGTCGTACGACAAGCAGTTCGTGCGCGACTGGCTCACCTCGCCGGCCTCGGGCTGGGACAGGGACTCCGGCGATCCGCCGCCACCGCTGCCCGACGAGATCGTGGAGAAGACCCGCGCGAAGTACGTCGAGGCCTACGAGTTGCTCACCGGGGATCGCTTCGCATGACGAGGTGGCTGCTCACCGGGGGAGCGGGCTTTATCGGCGCGCATGTGGCGCGCGATCTGCTCGCAAGCGGCCGAGAGGTAGTCATCATCGACGACCTCTCTACCGGTCGACGCGATCGCGTGCCGGCGGAGGCGGCCTTCCTCGAGGGGTCGCTGCTCGACACCGATGTCGTGCGGCATGCCCTCGACGGTGTCACGGGCGTCATCCATCTGGCGGCCAAGAAGGCCGTGG
Organism: Candidatus Nanopelagicales bacterium; assembly: GCA_032117435.1. Classification (GTDB taxonomy): domain Bacteria; phylum Actinomycetota; class Actinomycetes; order S36-B12; family S36-B12; genus Mxb001. Next base: position 5,010 of record JAULZJ010000190.1, read on the forward strand.
GCGAGTCGGTCGAGCAGCCGATGCTCTACTACCGCGAGAACGTCGGTGGTGTGGCATCGCTGCTCCAGGCCATGGCCGATGCAGCGACGCCGTGCATCGTCTACTCGTCCTCCGCCGCGGTCTACGGCGAGCCGCCGTGGTCGCCCATCTCGGAGGATTCACCGCTCGCACCACTGTCGCCGTACGGCGAGACGAAGGTCATCGGTGAGTGGATGGTGCGCGACGAGGCCATCGCGCGTGCTGACTCCACTCCGCTGTCGTGGGTGTCGCTGCGCTACTTCAACGTCGCCGGCGCTGGCTCGCCGGAGCTCGGCGATACGAGTGCCAACAACCTCATCCCCATGGTCTTCGACGCGCTCGATCGGGGCGAGTCACCGCGGGTCTTCGGGACGGACTACCCCACCGACGACGGCTCCTGCGTGCGCGACTACATCCACGTGAGCGACCTGGCGGCAGCGCATGTCGCAGCAGCCGATCTAGTGGAGCGCGGCGATGTCGCGGCGGCCTTCAATGTCGGCACCGGCGTCGGGTCGAGCGTCTTCGAGGTGATGGGCGCGGTATCCGAGGTCGTCGGCCGCGATGTCGGCGCCGTCGCGGTCAGCCGTCGTGCCGGTGATCCACCCGAGCTGGTGGCCTCAGTGGACCGCATCACCGCCGAACTCGGCTGGCGTGCGCAGCACGACCTGCGCGAGATGGTGGCCTCGGCCTACGCCGCCCGCCGCTGACCTCGCGTGACGGATTTCCCTCGGGGGGGAGGCCTCCCGATGATCCTTCGCCCTAGAGTGCCGGCGTGCGCCGCTCCGTCATCATGACCGCCCTCGCCGCTGTCGGACTTGCTGCCACCGTCGCGCTGGGCATCGCGCCCGTCCAGGCGGAGGGTGTCGGATCGGACCGAGCGCTCGTCACCGGCCAGTCGCGAGCGGATTCAGCCCGGTACACGATCATGGGCGACTCGCACTTCGTCCTCATGCTCCGCGACCTCTACCCGGGTGCCTACTCGAATGGCCGCGAGGGGACGGTGATCAATCGGAAGTTCCTGATCTATGCCCTCAACGGCATCAAGCTGAGTCAGGTCGTGCATGGCAGGGGCGTGGTCAAGGCGGGCGTGAGCGTCATCGGTACGACGGACGTGGGCAAGTGGCGAAGGGCGATCTCGACCGGCCCCGACACCATCGTCGTCAACCTGGGAACCAATGACGGGGGCCCCCGGGCCCAGGACATCGACACGTTCATGCGCCTCGCTGGGAAGGACCGTCGAGTCTTCTGGGTGGAGCCCTACTACACGAGTTGCCCGGCCTGTCGAGCTATCCATGACTACGAGCTCAAGGCGGCAGCGAAGCGCTTCGCGAACTTCCACATCATCAAGACGCGGGACCTCCGGCTCAACGTCTCGGCCGATGGCCTGCATGCCTTCGGCCGGTCCAACAGCCGTGCCCTGTGGGATCGCATCAGGGAGACGGTCATTCCGGCCCCGGTACCCGACCCCAGCCCGAGCCCCAGCCCCAGCCCTAGCCCGAGCCCGAGCCCCAGCCCGAGCCCCAGCCCGAGCCCGGAGCCGTCCGCCCCGGCCTGATCGCCGGGCACCCGTCGGGCTGACGCAGTACGTCGCCCGCCCGTGACCGTGCTGGCACGGTGATCTCTCGCGCAGTGCGCGGGGAGTGAGCAGCAGCGCATAGTCTCGCGACGTGCGCCTTGCCAAGTTCCTCGTCCCGGTCGCTATCGCCGCCACTGCCCTTGCGCTGACCATGCCCGCTCAGGCCGCCAACCTGAAGCCGCGTGGCGGCGCTCTCGTCAACTTCTCAGGCGGGACGGCGACGGCCAAGGCCCTCGGTGATCACCGCTACACGCTCGTCCTCCCCGCCGAGGCGAGCATCGCATGGTACGGCGAGGCCAAGGGCAAGGGCAGCACGCCCAAGGTCGGCGGCTTCACCCCCAAGCAACTGGCCAAGGGGTGGACGGCACTGGGCCATCGCAAGGGAGTCGGCGTGGCAGCCACGCTGGTGTGGCAGGCGGCGGACGGCGAGACATCGGTCCTCGTGCTGGCCTCGGATCCTAAGGTCAGGGACGACGGGCGTCTCACCCTCAAGGTCTTCACCAAGGTGGCGTTGCCCGCCACCCTGCCGGGGTACTCGATCACCGTGACTCGCGCTCCCCAGACATCTCGCGCATTCCCCGTCTATGGCTCCGCCGTGACCGTCTCGGGCAGCACTGTCGTGTCTACGACTGCGACAGCCCCGGATGCGAGTGAGGGACGCATGATGTACGGCTCGACCAAGTGCTTCACGTACTCGCACTCGGTCGCCAAGAATCAGTCGATCCGCTTCGGCCCCTTCGACTGCAACGGCGTTTCCGTCACGGACCAGAGCACGGTGAAGGTGAGCCAGGCGGCGCCGGGGCAGTGCGGCAAGGAGCTCTGGTCGCTCACCCTCCGTAGCGGCGCCAAGACGTCGACCATGAGCATCACGTCTCTCATGTGGGACGTCAATGGCAATGCCATCTCTGCCGGCGGCACCTGCTCCTAGGAGTCCGGTGCACCCAGTGCCACCGTCGCGTGGATGATGTCCTGGGGCTGATGCGCGCTACGTCGAGGGAATCGCGTCCTTAGCGATCGGCTCGCCCAACTCGATGCGGAAGACGGGGATGTAGCGGCCGGCGTTCTCGGCGTACATCTCGAAGGACTTCCACATCGCGATCATCTTCTCGAAGAGCGCGTCGCGTTCAGCACCCTCAACTTCGACGAAGGTGCAGTGCCACGCATCGTCGTTGATGAGCACGTAGCCCTCGGGATGCTCACGCGCATTGAAGACCCAGCCGGGCACCTTGGCCTGGCCGGCATTGGACCCGGCGATGCACCAGCCGTCATCGACGCGCGCTGAGAGCAGGGGATTGGTGCGCCACTGACCCGACTTGCGCCCCATCGTGGTAATCCATACAACTTGCGCGCCCCCCGGGAAGCGTCGCCAGACGCGACCACCGCTCACCTTGTGGACGACCCGGTGCAGGGCCGTCGTCGTGCGCAGGGCGGTGCCCCACGTGAGGTCGTAGAGGCGCTTATTCACCCCGCGAGCCTACGCGCGGGCCTCGCTTCCGCACCTTCGGCGTGGGAGGCTTGGGCCGTGCTCGGCGATATGGCGAACGATGGGGTGAATCCGCCCGACCCGAATCCGGCGTCGCAGGTCTCGCCCCTCGATGGCACGACCTGGGTCCTCACCGAGATCCGCGATGCCGATGGCGCATGGCCGCTGCCGGGCGGCATCCGCTCGACCTTCGAGATCATCGACGGGCACATCCATGTCGAAGCTGGCTGCAACCACGGCCACGCGAGCGTCACGGTTCATGACGACACCATCCAGATCGGGCCGATGGCACTCACGCGCATGATGTGTCCTGACCTCGCGATGAAGGTCGAGGCAGCCGTCACCTCCGTGCTCCAGGGCAATGTGCCCTACCTGCTCAACGCCGATGTGCTCGCTGTGGGTACGGCGACCCGCCTCCTCGTCTACCGCAGCGACCTGCCGCCCGCGGCCTGAGGGGAAGCCGAGTCGGGGAGGCATCCACCCGCGTCCGCGTCGTACCCTCATAGGGAGCACTGGGAGGATCCGTGAACGTCGTAGCGCGCCCGATTTCCGCCGGCCTGGCAGCACTTGCCCTCGTTGCCGCCAGCCTCGTGGGCGCCGGCCTCGCATCGGCGATCCCAGAGCGCGATGCCCCGTCACTCGATGCGCCGCAGGTGACGGCCCAGGCACTCGCGAAGAAGTCCTTCACCGTCTTCGGCAAGTTCACCAAGCCTCAGGTGGCGAAGTACGGCAATGCCAACGGCGCGGGAGACCTCGCCGTCGCTCAGGGCGCCGTCGCTGATGCGGCTGGCAAGAAGGTCGGCTCCGTGACCATGGTGTCGCGCGTGGTCGCTCCGTCGTCCAAGAAGGATGCGCAAGTCCGCGACACGCAGCTGCAGCTGCAGCTCGGCGACGGCCAGATCTTCGTGCAGGCGGTGAACGAGGATCCCAAGGATGCGCTTCCCAAGGTTCTGCACATCATGCCGGTCACCGGGGGCACCGGCGCCTACGCCACGGCGCGCGGCACGCTCCTCATGCGACCCGTGGGCGATAAGTACCTGATGGCATACGACATCTTCGTCGAGAAGTCGCTGAAGTCATCGACCTTCACGGTGGACACCTTCACGAGCCAGGCAGGCACCGGTGATGCCCCGCAGGGAATCGGCAACGTGGCGATGCTCCGCGCCACCGGCCCCAGCGCGTCGTACATGCTCATCGCGACCCAGGTGGCCGGCACCGCCAGTGCTGCATCGATGGAATCCGTCGACTTGCAGGTCACGACCGCCAGCGGCTCTCTCTTCGCTCGGTCCATCGTGCGCGTCAAGGGGCCCAAGCAGCGGGGTGCGACGTTCGCCGTCCTCGGCGGTACCGGCGTGTATGCGGGCCACCGCGGGGAGTTGGTCTACAG
>JAULZJ010000191.1:0-3578 GCA_032117435.1 Candidatus Nanopelagicales bacterium
GACTTCCACTCGCCCAGCCCGCCTGCTTGCGCGGTAGCCACTCGTGGCGCAGGTATTCACCGAGTGTGGTCTGGGCCGAGGGGAGGGACATGCGCCGGACGCTAGGAGTGGCCACCGCACCCGGCGTCGAAGGCGCGTCCGCCTGTGCACCGGGGGACGGGATAGATGATGTGGACAAGGATTATCAGATCCGATAATACAAGTACATGTCTCGATCGCAGCGACTTCAGCGAGTGCTCGAGTCGGCTGCGCGCCTGCAGCAGGTGGTCCCCGACGCTGTCCTCGTCGGCGGATCGGCGGCCGCCCTTCATGCTGGCCACCGCGAGTCCTTCCATCACGACCATGTGCTGGTCGATCTCGATCAGCGCTACGCCCAGGTCCTCGATGCTGTCGAAGCGAGTGACGGCTGGGCCACCTCCGTGCGAGCCTCGCGTCCGCCCATGACGATCATGGGCTCACTCGATGGGATCCAGGCCGGTCTGCGCAACCTCCGCCGGACAAGGCCCCTGGAGACCATGCAGGTGGACGTAGCGCCTGGCGTCGTGGTGACGGCTCCCACTCCCGAGGAGATGTTGCGCGTCAAGGCCTACCTCGTCGTGCAGCGCAACGCCGTCCGCGACTACCTCGACGTCGTCGCGCTCGCCGACCACATCGGTGTGGAGCATGCGGGGGAGATCCTCCGTCACATCGACGACTACTACGACGATCGATCCCTGCAGGCAGGCTCGGTGCGCACCAGCCTCGCCCTGGCTCTGGCCGATCCGACGCCCGTCGACGTCGACGTCATTGCTGAGTTGCCCAGGTATCGCGGCCTCGATCCGCGCTGGCACGACTGGTCCGCCGTCGTTGACGACTGCAGGGACCTCGCACTCGAGGTGGCTGAGGCATGAGCGCGCCGAGCTTCCGCAACGTCGAGGCGTCGCCTCATGATCCCGTGGCCACGTGGCCCTACGAGGCACTCGTGGAGACCCTCGAGCAGGGCCTGGTCGCCGACTGGCAGCCCGTCTTCGCGGAGATCCGATCCCATCCCTGGGGTGCGGTCGCCCGTCGCGTCATGCGATGGGGACGCGTGACCACTGACGATGCAGCGGCAGCGCTCTTCACGGCGGCTGTCGATCGGGCTCGCGGGCGCGCCGAGGTGAGTGAGCGCGAGGAGGTCGCACGGCGGGTGCGTCATGCCATCGAGCGCTCAGGCCTGACGTCGGCTGACTTCGCGGCGAACGTCGGCACGTCGGCCTCGCGCCTGAGCACCTACGCCACAGGCAAGGTCATGCCGTCGGCGGCAATGCTCCTGCGGATCGAACGCGGCTAGCAAAACGACGCGACGGCCTCGGCTGCTGTCAGGACAGGCACCACGTCGGTGTCGCGTAGGGCGCGGTCGTCAGTCACGATTGCATCAGCCCCGACACGCGCCGCAACGGCGATGAGCAGCGCGTCGAAGGTGCCCACTCCAGGAGTTGCCTGCCACATGCGCAGCGCCTCGCTGATGTCGGCCTCGCCGACTGTTTCGAGGGGGCCGAGGAGCGCGATGTAGTCGTCAGCAAGCGCAGCGGCGTCGTTTCGCTCGCGCCTGCGTCCGCGCACGTGGGCGAACTCCGCGATCACCTGCGTCGTGGTGCGCGCGATGACGCGTTGCTCGCCGATCGCCGTCATGAGCGCCAGGCAGGGCTCTCGCCGCTCGTGATCGACTCCCACCGCATAGACCAGGCACGTGGTGTCGAGCAGGATCACAGGCCCCGGCTCCGCAGGTCCGCGAGCTCCTCGCGCAAGCCAGCGGGGTCGGGCACCTCCATGAGGGTGGCGGCGCGGATCGACTCCAGAGCCCGGATGCGCCGATCGGGGGTCACCCCGACATGGCGGTCGATCGCCTCCCGGATGACGGACGCTACGGAGCGCTGCTCGCGCTGCGCGATCCCGGCGATCCGGGCGTAGCGCTCCTCATCGAGGAGGAGTTGGAGGCGTCGGTCAAGAGACATACACATACATTAACATGTGTATGTCAAGCCTGGGGTTCAGAAGTGGCTCGACAGGCCCGGCCTCTGGGGGTAGGTGAATCGATTCCCGCGGCCTCGTCAGCCCTCGAAGATCTCCGCCAGCAGGTACTGAGCCCGCGGCGGGATGGGGTACGTCGGGCCCAAGCACTGACGCGCCACGTCAAGGGCCTGCTCTGCGCTCGTGATTCCGAGCGTGCGGATGAGGAGCTCGAGGTCGTCGCGATCCTGCTCGACCCGCGAACTTGCGACCTTCATGGCAAGCAGATGCTCGGCACCCGCCACGCATACCCGTAGGTGAGGTGACTCGAAGACCACGCGCTGGTTGTCGTCAGCCGTCGGCGGCAGGAAGCCCTTCGCGGCGTCGTTGATCCAATCGGCCCCGAGTTCGAACTCCTCCGCGACATCGCTCGCTGCACTGCGCACCTCACTCGCAGGCGCAAATACAGCGTCGAGGTCACGCGTTGAGCGCTCGGCGTCGAAGCCGAGCGCAATCGCGCCGCCGCCCACGATGTAGATATCGGCGGTGGCGCCGCGGCGCTCGAGTGCCCGGTCCAGGGCGCGCAGCAGTTCCTCAATGCGCGTGCGGTCGAGGTCACTCACACGCGATCCAGGGCCGACTTGGTGATGAAGACACCGCGGATCCGAAACTCGCCCGGGGACTCCACCATGGCCCAGGAGCGTCCGTAAGCCGACTCGGACACGAACCACCACGGCCGAGCGACTCGCGCAGGGTCGCGCGCCCAGTCCGGGGCCTGCCAACCGTCGCGCGTGGCGAGCCAGCAAGCGAGTGCCGCGAACGATGCGTCCAGTCCTGAGTGCCCGGTGAGCGGCGGCGCTTCAGCGAAGACTCGCTCCGCCGCTTCCAGCCCCTCATATCGCAAGGTGGACTCGTAGTCGTCCAACAACTGCAGCACCCCGAATCGCCACAGCAACTCGCTGCCGTCGGTGCCGCGCTCCACCAGGGCGCGGGCCTCCTCAGCGGCGCTGCTCACCCGGGCGACGAACATGGCATCAATCTACCCGCGGGGACTGACGGCGACGGGCCATCGCCTCAGTCCCCGAAGAGCCCCGCCGCCCTGGCCGCCGTGCGCTCGTCGTCGCCCGCGATCACATGGGCATACGTCGTCAGGGTCGTGAACGACGAGCCGTGGCCGGCGCGGGCCGAGACGTTCTGGATCGGCTCCCCCGAGCGCAGCAGGTGCGTGATGTGGGTATGCCGGGCGTCGTGCAGGCGCATCTGCGGCAGGCCCGACTTCGCCACCTGGCGGCGGAAGGTGTCGGACACCGTCGAGGGCAGCATCGGGGTGCCGTCGGCATTGGCGAAGACGGGGGAGTCCTCGGGGAGTTGACGCGGCAGCTCGGGCAGGCGCATCCCCGGCGTGCGGTAGCCGACGAAGCGGCGCTCGAGGTCGGCCAGCCACGCCCCGTGCTCGGTCTCGCGCAGGCGGCGCCAGCGCTCAAGGGCCTCCGCCGTGCCCGGGTCGATCGTGATCGTGCGGGTGGAGCGGCGGGACTTCGGTGGGCCGTAGCGGACATTGCCCTCGCGGGAGTCGGCCTGGAGGTTGCGGCGCATGGCGAGTCGGC
>JAULZJ010000192.1:0-4648 GCA_032117435.1 Candidatus Nanopelagicales bacterium
AGCTTCTCCCGGAGGAAGGGGAAGGACAGTCCGGCGAAGTTGGAGCCGCCACCGGTGCAGCCCACGATGTGAGTGGGTGTGTCCCCCGCCATCTGCAGCTGCAGCAGGGCTTCCTCGCCGATGATCGTCTGATGCAGGAGCACGTGATTGAGTACCGAGCCGAGCGCGTATCGGGTGTCGGGATTGGTGGCGGCCACCTCGACTGCCTCCGAGATGGCGATGCCGAGTGAGCCGGACCAGTTGTTGGGATCCTTCGCGAGCTCGCGGCCGATCGCGGTGACATCCGACGGCGATCGATGGATGGTGGCCCCGAAGGTCTCGATCATGAGCCTGCGGTACGGCTTGGCGTCGTACGACGCACCGACCTGCCACACCTCGCACTCGAGGTCATAGAGGGCGCAGGCGAAGGCGAGCGCGGTGCCCCACTGGCCGGCCCCCGTCTCGGTCGTGAGCTTCTTCGTGCCTTCCTTCTTGTTGTAGTACGCCTGCGGCACCGAGGTATTCGGCTTGTGGGATCCCGCCGGTGACACACCCTCGTACTTGTAATAGATGCGAGCAGGCGTCCCGAGCAACTTCTCGAGACGATGCGCGCGGAAGAGTGGCGAAGGCCGCCACTGGCGATACACGTCGAGCACGCCCCCGGGGATATCGACGTACCTCTCTCCCGTCACCTCTTGCATGATGAGGTCCATCGGGAAGAGCGGCGCGAGATCCTCGGGCCCGACCGGGTCCATGCGCCCCGGATGGAGAGGCGGCGGGGGCGGTGTCGGCAAGTCGGCGATGAGGTTGTACCACGTCGTCGGCATCTGGTCTTCGCTCAGCACGTACTTGTGCTGCTGCACGGTATCGTCCACGGCTCTGCCTTCCTCGTCGTCCCGATAGCCCGGGGATTCGGACGGTACCCGACCTGACACCATGGCGCGCGTGGATTCGTCAGGTCAGTACATCGTCCCGGTACCCCCGGGGGTGCGCCTCATCGCCTCGGATCTCGATGGCACACTGCTGCTCTCCGACGGCTCGGTGGGGCGCCGGACCCGTGAGAGCCTGGATCGGCTCGGCGATAGCGATCTCGACCTCATCATCGTGACCGGCCGTCCGCCACGGTGGATCTCGCCGATTGTCGAGATGACTGGTCACCGAGGCGTGGGTATCGCGGCGAACGGCGCCGTGGTCCTTGATCTCGCCGACGGTCACGTCACCGAGGTCTTCCCCATGAGTGGTGACGATGCGCTCGAGGCCGTGGACCGTCTGCGGCATGAGGTGCCGGGGATGGTCTTTGCGGTCGAACGCGCCCGCCCCGGTGGTCGCCTGGCCCCCACCGGTGGGGCGTCGTACGACGCGCTCGACGCGACACTTGCCGATGCCACCGAGTTCGCCCTGGCCGATGGCTACACCCCGAGGTGGCCGGTGCCACCGCAGACCTATGTCGGACCGATCGAGGAGCTCGTCGCTGCCGGAGACGTGGTGAAGATCCTCGCGCGCCCCGGGCAGGGGGCGCCGATGGATCCCGAGGAGCTGTACGCCCGCGGCATGCTTGCGATCGGGGGGCTCGCGGAGGTCACGCACTCAGGCTATGGAGACTCGCTCATCGAGCTCAGCGCCGCGGGTGTCACGAAGGCGACGACACTCGCACGCGTAGCTGCTGCCGAGGGGCACGGAGCCCTGCACGTGGTGGCGGCGGGGGACGGTCCTAACGATCTGCCGATGCTGGCGTGGGCTGGAGCGTCGTATGCCATGGCCAATGCTCACCCCGAGGTACTCGACCTCGCGAAGCACGTCCTGCCGAGCAATGACGACGAGGGGGTCGCCGACCTGATCGACGCGGTGCTCGCCGAGCACGCGCGTGGATTCGGTGCGTGAGCCTCACACGGTGAGGATGATCTTGCCGGTCACGTCACCGGCCTCGAGTGCGCGATGCGCATCGGCGGCATCGGTCATCGGGACGACACGATCGACGACGGGCTTCACGATGCCGGCCGCGATCCACGGCCAGACGTGACGCTCGACCTGGGTGCAGATCTCGGCCTTTTGCTCGGGCGTGCGGCCGCGGAGGGTGGTGGCATGCACTGTCCCATTGCGGCGTAGGAGCACTCCGAGATCGATCTCGGCCGCGACCCCGCCCTGCATCCCGATTACGACGAGTCGCCCGCCGGGAGCCAGGCACGCGATATTGCGCTCGAGGTACTTCGCTCCCATGTTGTCGAGAATGACATCGACTCCCCGGCCGCCGGTCTCGGCTGCGATGACGTCGACGAAGTCCTGCTCCCGGTAGTTGATCAGCACCTCGGCTCCCAGATCCTCGGAGCGGGCGAGCTTCCTCGCGGACCCGGCCGTCACGGCGACTCGAGCTCCCAGTGCGCGCGCGACTTGGATGGCCATGGTCCCGATGCCGCTACCCCCGCCGTGGATCAGGAGCGAGTCGCCGCGCCGCAGGTGCGCCGTCATGACGAGGTTGGACCACACCGTGCAGGCCACCTCGGGTAGGCCTGCTGCTGTCACGAGGTCGACACCTGCTGGGACGGGCATGGCTTGCCCGGCCGGTACGGCGACCTGTTCGGCGTACCCGCCTCCAGAGAGCAGGCAGCACACCTCGTCGCCGACCGAGAGGGACACGACACCCTCGCCGAGGGCTGCGACACGCCCGGAGCACTCGAGCCCCAGCCACTGCGGTGCACCGGGTGGCGGCGGGTAGAAGCCCTGGCGTTGCAGGATGTCGGCACGGTTCACGGCCGCTGCTACGACATCGACGAGGACTTCACCCGGCGCGAGGATGGGATCGGGGACCTCCGTCCAGGCCAGGACGTCAGGGCCACCCGGCTCGGTCGCGACGATGGCGTGCAAGGTCAGGACTCCGGCGGCATGGATACGCCGTAGCCGTTGCCCTCGGAGTGGCGTATGACGACAAGTTGGTCGTCCTTCTGCAGGATGCGGATATCGCTGGTGTCGAAGCGATGCACGACATCGTTACGGATCACCGCCAGCACGATCTCGCCGTTGGCGTCGACCTCCGCGGGGGAGATGCCGAGCTCTTCCTTCGTGATGGGTCGCTGGACTACCTCGAGTCCGCGGCCGGAATCGAGGAGGTCCTCCATCAGGGTCCCGGCCACGGGGGAGATCAAAGACAGGGCCATGAGGTGTCCCGCGGACTCGGCCGTCGGGATCACGCTGCTCGCCCCCGACTGGCGCAGGATTTGGGCGTTGGCGGCTTCGCGGGCGGCGGCGACGATCTCGGCGCGGGGTGCCAGTCGGCGAGCCGTGAGAGTGACGAGGACCGACGTGTCGTCCTCGTCGGTGGCAACGATGATCTTGGAGGCCCGCTCGGTGGCGGCGTCGCGCAGGACGTCCTCGCGCCGAGCGTCACCGAGTACTCCGGCGAGGCCCATGCGGTTCGCATCCTGCACAGCGGCCTTATCCATGCTCACGACGACGATCGAGAGCGGCGACATGCCATTTTCGAGGAGCATGCGCGCTGCGGAACGGCCCTTGACTCCGAAGCCGACGATGACGGTGTGGTCTTCCACGCGCTGCCTCCAGCGGGTTGTGCGGATCTCGTTGCGTGTCTTCTGGGTGAGGACCTCGATGGTGGTGCCGACGAGCACGATGAGAAAGATGAATCGCAGCGGAGTGATCACGAGGACGTTGACGACACGGGCCGACTCGCACACGGGGACGATGTCGCCGTAACCGGTCGTCGACAGGCTGACGGTCGCGTAGTAGAGAGCGTCGATCCAGGTGATGCCCCCGATATCGCTGCGATCGGCGTAGCAATCGCCCTCGAAGTAGACGATGGCCGCTGCGAGGAGGAGCGCTCCCACCGCGATGAGGATGCGCACGAGGATGTTGCGGGAGGGGCTCCACGGCTTGCTCGGCAACTTGATCCGGGCGGTCAATGCCTCCGGATCGTCATCGCCTGCGAGTGAGCGAAGGCGCCTCTTGTCGGCCACGTCGCCTGACGCTAGCGGAGAGTCGGGACGGAGAGCAGGGGGACGGCACTCCCAGCGATCCCGCCCGAGGGAGGGACAGCCACGAGTGCATCGGCCAGGGCAAGGCTGCGCAGCATTGCGGGGCCGTCGAAGCGCAGCGGTCGTACCTGACCGCCCTCTAGGAGGACAGGGATGATCCGCGTGTCGTGGGGATGACTGGTGACGTCGACTCCGAGTTCGACGTCACCCGCCTCGACGGGTACGCCGCGCATCGTCGCGATCAGAGGGGCGGCCAGGGTTGTGATGGCGCTCACCGCGGCAAGCGGGTTGCCCGGCAGTCCGATCAGCGGGCGCCCGTCGGGAAGCACGGCGAGCAGCATGGGATGGCCCGGTCGCACCTGGACGCCGTCGATGAGCCAGCGCGCACCGAGGTGATCGAGTACGTCGTGGATGAAGTCGACAGGGCCTGCTGCCGTGGATCCGGTCGTGACGATGACATCCGCGGTGGAGTCCTCGATCTCGTCTAGCAGTGCCTGTCGCGTGTCGGGTACGCGAATAGGGGGATTGGCCCGGGCACCAAGGTCGGCGAGCCACGGCGGCACGAGTGGACTGAGGGCGTCGCGCACCCGACCCGGGCGCGGCAATCCTCGTTCGAGGAGTTCATCGCCGAGGACGAGAACCGCGACCGTCGGCGGTGGGATGACGTCGAGGGAGTCGTAACCCGC
>JAULZJ010000193.1:0-1896 GCA_032117435.1 Candidatus Nanopelagicales bacterium
CGCTCGGAATCACGAGCGCAGAGCAGGCCCTTGACGTGGCGCGTCAGTGCTTGGGCCCGACGTACCCCATCCCGCCGCGGGCTCAGTACCTGCTGGCGGAGATCTTCGAGGGCTGACGAGGCCTCGGGAATCGATCCACCCACCCCCAGAAGCCGGGCCCGTCGAGCCAATCCTGCCTCCCCCAGGCTTGACATACACATGTTAATGTATGTGTATGTCTCTTGACCGTCGCCTCCAACTCCTCCTCGATGAGGAGCGCTACGCCCGGATCGCCGGCATCGCGCAGCGCGAGCAGCGCTCCGTGGCCTCCGTCATCCGTGAGGCGATCGACCGCCATGTCGGGGTGACCCCCGATCGGCGCATCCGGGCCCTGGAGTCGATCCGCGCCGCCACCCTCATGGAGGTGCCCGACCCCGCTGGCCTGCGCGAGGAGCTCTCGGACCTGCGAAGTAGAAGCCTGTGATCCTGCTCGACACCACGTGTCTGGTCTATGCGGTGGGAGTCGATCACGAGCGGCGAGAGCCCTGCATGGCTCTCATGACGGCGATCGGCGAGCAGCGCGTCATCGCGCGCACCACGACGCAGGTGATCGCGGAGTTCGCCCACGTGCGCGGACGCAGGCGCGATCGAAGCGACGCGTCTTCGCTTGCTGAGGACTACATCGCGCTACTCGGCCCCCTCGAAGCAGTCGGCGAGTCCGACATCAGCGAGGCGCTGCGCATCTGGCAGGCAACTCCTGGCGTGGGCACCTTCGACGCGCTGCTCATCGCTGTTGCGGCGCGACTCGACGTGGATGCCCTTGTCACGGAGGATCGCGCCCTCCGTGCGGTCGAGCTGGTTCCCGTCCTCACGGCGGCAGAGGCTGTCGCCGCATTCGGCTAAGCGCCTCGTGCTCCACGAGGAATCGACAGGCTCGCCGTACCCCCTGCGATCCACACCCAGCGTCCGTCACGGTGGGCGCGGCACATGCCGGCGCGCGGGGAAGGCGCTCGTACGCGCATGCCATCCCGGGAGACGATGCCCGCACCGCGGCGCGGGCGGCGGAGGTGTGCGAGGCGTCGTAACCCGGAGCTAGCGCACCCGCACCGTCGACGCAGCGCTCCATGCACCCCAGCCTGTGCTGTTGCGGGCGCTGACCCTGCAGGCGTAGGTGCCGGCTCGGGGGAGCGTGATCTCGGCGAAGCGCACGGTCGTCTGCTTGCGCGCCGTGGGACCTGCCTTCGCCTTGCACTCGACTCGGTAGGTGCGCACTGGCGGGTCAGAGGTGACCGCACTCCAGGTCACGGTGATGATCCGGCCCGACAGGACCCGGGCATCGACAACGCTCGGGGCGGGCGGAGCCTGCTTGCCCGAGCGGTAGGCCAGGCCGGGAGTGGGCGTGCCGTCGATTGAGACGAAGGAACCGCCGACGAGCAGCCCGCCACCAGCGTCGGTCGAGACGATCCGGATCGGACCGCCGAAGGTGCCGGGGATCTGAGTCCACGTCGACCCGGAGAGCGAGTAGACGCGCCCGTCGAGGCCCGCCACGAGATTGCCCGAGGTCGTGAAGGCCATGGTGGAGAACGCCATGCCTGATTGCTGAGTCGCCACGGGCGCCGGTACGGGTCGCCACTCGTACTCGGTGTTGACGCGCATGCTCACCAGGACGGCAGCCTCGCCTGCCGCCTCAGTGAACGTCCCGGAGCCGTAAAGGGTGCCGCCCGGACCGATGGCGAGATTGGTCACGCGACCATTGGTGGCGCTGCGCACGGACCACGTGCCACCGTCGCGGACCGCGACCGATCCGAAGGTCGGGTCACCGGGGCGCCAACGAGTAAAGAATCCACCCGCGTACAAGCGGCCGCGGGAGTCCGTCACCATCGACGTGACGGCATCATCGAAGATCGCTCCACCGTT
>JAULZJ010000194.1:0-6859 GCA_032117435.1 Candidatus Nanopelagicales bacterium
CCATTGGAGATCGCGAAGGCCGCCTGGTTGACCTGCTGGGAAGGCCAATATTTCAGCCCAGGCGTGGCCGCCATGAAGGGGAAACCGTAGGCGACGAGGTAGAGCAGGACCGTGATCGCGATGACGACGATGGCGATCGGCGTCATGTCGGCGAGTTCGGCGAAGGCGGCCTGGTAGCCAGACCCCGTCACCTGCGGGATGACGCGGACGAAGATGAAGACGATGAAGACCAGGCCGATGATCCCGAGGATGATCGACTTCTTCTTGTCGAGCGCCGCCGTCGGCGGGGCTGCCGCGACAGCGGCTTCCCCCGGTGATGCCGGCTCAGTCGTCTCGCTCACGTGGCCTCCCTGGTCGGGGCCGACCCTAGCGGCTCCGAGCCGAGCAGTCACCGAGGCCTGCACCAGGTCTATTCCGGGGCCGGGTGCCGGCGCAGGAAGTCCCATTGACAGGATGACGCCATGCGCCTGGATCACGTCTCCTACGCCTGCGCCCCGGGCGAGCTCGCCGAGGTCGTCCAGCGCATCGGATCCGAGCTGGGAGCCGCCTTCGTCGATGGCGGTATCCATCCTTCCTTCGGCACGCGCAACTTCACCTTGCCCCTCGCCCACGGCGTCTACGTGGAAGTCGTCGCAGCCCTCGACCATCCCGCCGCGGAGAAGGCCCCCTTCGGTCGGGCGGTGCGTCGACGCGCCGACGAGGGCGGAGGCTGGCTTGGCTGGGTCATCGCCGTGGACGACATCGCACTCGTCGAGTCGCGCCTCGGGCGCACCAGCGTCGCCGGGCATCGCATCCGTCCGGACGGGAAGGAACTGCGCTGGCGTCAGATCGGCGTCCTCGATCTCATCGACGATCCGCAGTTGCCGTACTTCATCGAGTGGCAGACGGAGGAACGCCACCCGGCATGCGACGGCGGGCCGGTGGAGCTCACCTCGATCGAACTGTGCGGAGATCCTCACACCCTGAGCGGATGGCTGGCCACGCCGGAGATGCCCGCCCAGATCGCCTGGGTCGATAGCGACGAGCCAGGGATCGTCGCCTGCGGATTCTCGACACCTCGGGGCTTCGTACGCATTGACTAGGCGAAGTCCGCTACGGTCCGCACATGACCGACGCCCCCCCGAGCACTGAACCCGCCGAGGTGCCCTCGCCTCCTGAGGCACCAGCTCCCACCTCCTCCAGCCAGGTGCCCGAGACTCTCAAGGTCTGGGCAGGCATGACATGGCGAATCCTGGTCATCCTGGCCGGCTTCGGGGTGCTCTTCTTCATCATGGGGCAGATCTCCATCGTCCTCATCGCACTCTTCCTCGCCGCCTTCTTCACCGCACTCGCCTCGCCGATCATGCACTTCCTGCAGCGCAAGGCGAAACTGCACAAGGTCGTCGCAATGATCATGGCGATCATCTTCATCGCCATCTCCATCGTCGTGGTCCTCACGATCGTCGTCACCTCGATCATCAACGAGGCCCCCGATCTCGCCCAGTCGATCCAGCAGTCCATGTCCGAGCTGCAGAAGTGGGCATCGGGACCTCCACTCAATCTGTCTAGCGACGACTTCAGTGGTTACGTGACCGATGTCGAGAACTGGGCTCAGAGCCTGGCCGTCGGAGTCGGGTCGTCCGCCCTGGGATCGGTCGGCGACCTGGTGCTCGGCGGCTCGGTCTTCATCTTCGGCGTGATCTTCTTCATGCTGTCCCCCGGCCCCATCTGGCAGTGGGTCATCAGCTGGATGCCCACCAAGGCCCGCCCCTACGTCAACACCTCCGGCGAGCTGGCCTGGGACTCGCTGTCCGGATACACCCGCGGCACGGTGGTCGTGGCCCTCTGCGACTCCATCCTGGTCTTCATCGGCCTGGTCATCCTGCAGGTCCCGATGGCGCCTGCCCTCGCAGCCATCGTCTTCTTCGGTGCCTTCATCCCGGTCATCGGCGCACCCATCGCGACGTTCTTCGCAGCCATCGTCGCCCTCGCGGAGCGCGGCCCCGTCATCGCCCTGCTGGTGGTGGCGCTCACCGTGGTCGTCGGATCCTTCGACGGGGACGTCATGCAGCCATTGGTCATGGGCAAGGCCGTCAGCCTCAATCCGCTGGCCATCATCATCCTCATCGCGATCGGCTCAACCCTGCTCGGCATCATCGGTGCCCTCGTCGCCGTGCCGATCGGCGCATCGATCTACCGGGTCCTCAAGTACCTCACCGATCGAGATCCCGAGCATCCCCTGCCGGGCCACCCACCCCCCGAGACCACAGCGGCGGACACGGCCCCGGTGCCTGTCACCAGCGGGGCAGCGACTTCCCCGGGTTGAGGATCCCGCGCGGGTCGAAGGCATCCTTGAGACGCTGGTGCAGATCCTGCGCCGGCTCGTCCAGTTCCACGGCTAGTGCCTGCCGCTTGAGCAGTCCGATGCCGTGCTCACCGGTCACGGTGCCGCCGTGCCGCAGTGCCACGGCCAGGATGTCGTCGAAGGCTGCGAGTCCGCGCGCGGCGGCCTCCGCGTCCCCTCGCGGAGTCACGATCGTCGGGTGGAGATTGCCGTCGCCGGCATGGCCGAAGGTCCCGATGAGCACATCCCAGCGCTCCGCGATCTCCTCGATCTCCGCCACTGCTGAGGCAAGCGCGCTGCGTGGCACGGCGACGTCGTCGAGAAGCCAGTCCCCCTTGGCCTCGAGCGCGGGAATCGCCATGCGCCTCGCCCCGAGCAACATCTCCGACTGCTCGGCGTCCTCGGACCGATAGGCCTCGATCGCCCCACCACGCTCGCAGGCACGCAGGATGGCGTCAGCCTCGTCTGCTGACGCCGCACCGGGCAGATCGGACTGCGCGATCAGCAGCGCACCTGCCTCCACCGGCAAACCCGAAGGCCGCCACTCCTCCACCGCGCGCATCGTCGTGCGATCGAGGATCTCGAGCAGGCTCGGTGTCGACGTCGCCATGATGTCCGCCACAGCGCGTGCGGCATCCGCGATGCTGTCGAAGAGCGCGACCGCAGTGGTCGCCTCCGGTGGCATCGGGCGCAGGCGCAGACGCGCCATGGTGACGATGCCCAACGTCCCCTCGCTGCCGACGATGAGGCCGGCGAGGTCATATCCGGCGACACCCTTCACCGTGCGTCGACCGACGCGGGTGATGCGGCCGTCCGCAAGGACCACCTCGAGGCCGAGGACCGCATCACGTGTCACGCCGTACTTGACGCAGCACAGCCCACCGGCATTGGTGTTGACATTGCCCCCGATCGAGCAGAAGTCCTTGCTCGCCGGATCCGGCGCGTACCAAAGGCCGTGGCCGGCGACGTGCTCGCGTAGCTCGGTATTGAAGATCCCGGGCTCGGTCTCGACGTAGCCGTTGGTGACGTCCACATGTCGCACCGCGCGCATCCGCTCCAGGCACACCACGAGCCCACCGTCGACGGCGTTGGAGCCTCCGGTCAGGCCCGAACCGGCACCTCGAGGCACGACCGGCACGCGGTGCTCATGGGCAGCAGTCATGACCGCACTCACCTGAGCCGTGTCGCGCGGGAATACGGCGGCGAATGGAGTCCCGGCATCGGTCCCCACGGACCTGTCTGCTGAGTAGGACCTGAGGATGTCGGGATCGGTGACGATGTCAGCGTCAGCGAGGGCAGACTCCGCCGCCGCGAGGACGGCATCCTCCGGGCTCATGCGCAGCCCTGGACGATCGCTGCGACCGTGTCGATCGCGAGGCTGGTCGATGTCGTCGGATAGGCGGGCGGTCGTCCGTTGACCATGATGGCGAAACTGCGCCACTGCCCATCCCGCCCCTGAGTGATCCCGGCCAGTGTCGACACTCCCGTGAGGCTGCCCGTCTTAGCAGCCACGGCACCCCGCGCGCATGACGCGGGCGGTGCAGCGAAACGGTTGACGAGCGTGCCACTACGTCCCGCGATCGGCAGGCCGTCGATCAGGGCATCGAGCTCGGGCTTGGCCAGGGAGATATCGAGGAGCTCGGTGAGTGATGCAGCCGTGAGGCGATTACCCCCCGATAGACCGCTCCCATCGATGAGCTTCAATCGCCAGGTCACCATGCCGAGTTCGCGCAGGGCCTCACGGGCGGATGCTGACGCACCGCTCCACGTGGCGGGATAG
Source organism: Candidatus Nanopelagicales bacterium (assembly GCA_032117435.1). Classification (GTDB taxonomy): domain Bacteria; phylum Actinomycetota; class Actinomycetes; order S36-B12; family S36-B12; genus Mxb001. The sequence continues at coordinate 4,104 of JAULZJ010000194.1, forward strand.
CCACGCGCGAGCGCTACCTGACGGAAGAGCACCTCAGCCACATTGTTCTCACTGACCCGCAGCATGACGTCGACAGCCTCGCGCAGCGTGTTGGGCCGGATGATCGTGATCCGGCGGGCATCCCGAAGCGCCAGGACACGGGAGCCCATCCGCGCATCCACGCCCCGGGAGCGCATCCCCTGCACGAATTCAGACCAAGCCAGTGCGACCGTGTCGTTGGAGTACGCACCGAGCAGGCCCAGCGGACGCACCGCTGAGGCATACGTGGGCCTATCCCCAGGTGCCCATCCCTGAGCATCGGAGGGTTGCGGGAAGAGGTAGTCGTCGACGTCCACGGTGATCGGCCTGGACTTCCCCACCTTGCGTGCCGTGCGCTTCACGAGGTCGGCCAACTCCGCGCTCGTGAGCAGCGGATCTCCCCCGCCCACCAGCACGACCCGACCCGCGCTCGCACCCTCGACGACCCGGGTGGCGAAGCGATGGTCTTCGCCCAGGGTGAGCAGGGCCGTCGCGGCGGTGATGACCTTCATCGTGGATGCGGGGACCTGCCGCTCCTGGGCACCGTCGTCGGCCACCGTGGCATCGGTCGCCACGTGGCGCACATGGAGGGTGGCATCCGAGCCCAGGGCGGGTGCCCGCATCGCCGTGAGGGCACCGCGCTCGATGCGGTCGTCCGTAGGGGATGCGGACGCGGGGACGGCCATGAGGGACGCGGTGAGCCCTCCCACCAAGAGCAGCGCAGCTGCCAGGCGTACGCGGGTCATAGGCCTGCCCGCTTGCGGGCGACATACTCGAAGATCGGTGCATGCGCCGATGGGGCCAGGCGCGCGAGGAGGTCGCCCACGTAGGCTTCGGGGCCAATCAGCACACGTGGCCGCCGGCGCACAGTGCCCTCCACGATGCGTCGGGCGGCCTCCTGCGGTGGCATCACGAGGAACTTGTCGAACGCCTTGAGTCCCGCCTCCCACTCGGCCGCGGAGACGCCGGCCCCGAGCCGAGCCGATCGCGCGATAGCGGTGCGGATGCCACCGGGGTGAACAGCCGTGACCCCAATGCCCCTCGGGGCGAGCTCCGCGCGCAGCGACATGCTGAATCCCCGAACACCGAACTTGCTGGCCGAATACACCGAATTGCCGACTGGCGCGATGATCCCGAAGAGGCTGGACACATTGGTGATCTGGGCACCGGCCTCTAGGTGCGGAAGCGCAGCAGACGTCACCGCGAGGACAGCGCGGAGGTTGATGGCGAGGAGCCAATCGACGTCGTCCATAGATACCTGCTCGAAGCGCCCTGCTAGGGCGACACCCGCATTGTTGACGACGAGGGTGAGCCGCCCCTGCTCCGCGATTGCCCGCCCCACGACGTCGGCGGGAGCATCGCGATCGGAGAGATCCGCGGCGATCGAGGTCACCTGGCGGTCTGGACGCCGCACGCGCAACTGGTCGGCGACGGCATCGAGGCCTTCGGCATTGCGATCCACCAGGACGACATTGCTCCCATCCCGGACGAGACGCTCCGCGAGCGCTGCCCCGATGCCGCTCGCGGCCCCGGTGACGAGGGCTACGCCGCCATCGACGCGATAGTCAGCCAGTCGCGACATGATCCCCTGCCTTCCTGGAGCGGGCACGCCTCACGCGGTAGGCCTGAGGGTCGAAACGTCGCATCATCCGCGCAAACGAGTGGGTGCTGCCCGGCCAGAGCGCCACATTGCGACCCTGGCCATTCTGGTACCAGGAGCGACAACCCCCCTGTTGCCACACCGTCCGCATCAATCGGTCATCGAGATGGGCGACGTAGTCCCGCTGCCGGTCAGGCTCGACTTCATGGATGAACCCCGATGCCACGGCGGGCACGAGGTAGCGCACCTGGGCTTCGGACATGAGCACGACGGAGGAGTGCCCCAGCCCTGTGTTGGGTCCTTGCAGGATGTAGAAGTTAGGGAAGCCTGCGACGGTCGTGCCCTGGTAGGCGCTCATGCCGTTGCGCTCGAAGGCCTCAGCGAGCGTGAGGCCCTCACGACCGACGACCCTGCGTGCGAGAGGCGGTTCGAGGACCTTGAATCCCGTGGCCCACACGATGACGTCGACCTCGTGCTCGCACCCGTCGGTGTCGACGACCCCCGTGCGCGTCACGCGGGCCACACCGGGCGTCACCGTGACGTTGTCGCGCATGAGGGCCGGGTAGTAGTCGTCGCTGAGCAGAATGCGCTTGCAGCCCATGGCGTAGTGGGGTGAGAGCCGCTCCCGGAGGGCCGGGTTGCTCACCTGCTCCTGGAGGTGGCGTCGCGCGATGCGCTCGCCCATGGCGCGGAAGGCTCCCTGTCGCGTGAACGACAACAGCTGCATCTCGCGCGCCCACGAGGTAAGTCCGCGCATGGTCCGATGCAGGGGCGGGAAGGAAGCCAGCAACGAGCGGTACCGCTCCGGGACGGCACGATCGCGGCGTGGCATGACCCAGGGCGGCGTGCGCTGCATCACGACGACGTGATCGGCGATCGGGGCGATGGCCGGGATCACCTGAATGGCCGAGGCGCCCGTCCCCACCACGGCCACGCGCTTCCCGGCGACGTCCACCGTGTGATCCCAGCGCGCGGTGTGCATGGCCGGTCCCTGGAAGTCCGACATGCCCGGGACCTCCGGATACAGCGGCTCCGTGAGGCCACCGCAGGCGCTGATGAGGACCTCCGCAACGATCTCGCCCCTACTCGTCTCGACCTGCCAGGTGCCGGCGTCCTCGTCCCAGGCGGCTCGGAGTAC
>JAULZJ010000195.1:0-2025 GCA_032117435.1 Candidatus Nanopelagicales bacterium
GCGACCACCGCGACCTCCGCGCTCTTCGATGCCGCTGATACTCGAGATGACGTGGCCGCCGTCGCGGTCGGCACGCATTCGCCGACCTGCTGCGAGCTGCCCAGTGAGCTCGTCGGCAGGTCCTTCGTCGTCGTCGAGGAGCGCGAGTCGGCCCTGCGTGAGGCAGGTGACGTCGTATGCGCCATCACGGCCGGATTCATGACGGCGGATGACATCGCCGCCGACCTCACGCAGGTCGCGCGCCGATCAGTCGCGGTGCCCGAGGGTGGTTCTCGAGTGTTCAAGAGCATGGGTATGGCATGGGAGGACGCTGTCGTCAGCGCCCGCATCGCAGAGGGAGTGGCATGAGCACAGTCATGAGCGTCGATCAGGCCTGCGCGGCAGCGAAGGCGGCAAGCCAGTGGTACGCCGACACCGATCTGCCCACGCGCGCAGCGTTGCTGGAGACGATCGCCGCCGCGATCGATGCGGCGCGCGATGACCTCGTGCCCATCGCGGTCGAGGAGAGCCGCCTCGGCGCGGATCGCCTCACCGGCGAGGTCGGTCGCACGACCGGGCAGCTGCGACTCATGGCCCAGGTCGTGCGCGATGGTGCCTTCCTCGGCGTCGTGCTCGACAAGGCGCTTCCGGATGTCACCCCGCCGCGGCCCGACCTGCGACGTATGAACGTCCCCCTCGGTCCGGTCGCGGTCTTCGCCGCCTCCAACTTCCCCTTCGCCTTCTCCACGCTCGGCGGCGACACTGCATCAGCGCTTGCGGCGGGCTGCCCGGTGGTGGTCAAGCCCAATCCTGGTCATCCCCGGCTCAGCGACGCGATCACGGCGGTCGCGCAGCAGGCGCTTGCCGATGCAGGTGCACCGCGCGGGGTGCTCACGATGGTGTCGCATGGGTTGCAGGACGGCATCGACCTCGTCAACGACGATCGGATCGAGGCGGTGGCCTTCACCGGCAGCCAGCGTGGAGGCCTCGCACTCGCGCACCTCGCTGCAGATCGCCCGCGACCCATCCCGTTCTACGGTGAGCTCGGCAGCATCAACCCGATGTTCGTCACCCCGCAGGCTGCAGCCGAGCGCGGTGCGGCCATCGCCGAAGGCTGGGTTGGCTCCTTCACCCTCGGTGCCGGGCAGTTCTGCACCAAGCCCGGGCTGCTCGTCGCTCCGCGTAATGAGGCGATCCGCGCGGCGGCAGTCGCAGCTGTCGGGGGCGTGCCGGGCCAGGGCATGCTCACCCAGCCCATCCGCGAGGCCTTCCTCCATGGCGTGAGCGAGCGCATCGATCTCGCGAGCGTCGACGTCCTCCACGGCGGTGGCTGGCAGGAGGAGACCGACACGGTCCTGCCCACGCTCTTCGCCGTGCCCATTGCCGAGGTGATCGCGACGCCGGAGCTGATGGAGGAGTGCTTCGGCCCCATGTCACTGCTCGTGGAGTACGACGACCCGAAGCAGATGCTGGCGCTTGCCGATGCGCTGCCCGGACTGCTGGCCGCGGGCATCCATGGCAACGCCGACGAGCAGATCGTCGATGAGCTCGTGCCGCGTCTCGTCGCGCACGCCGGTCGTGTGCTGTGGAATGGCTGGCCGACCGGTGTGGCCGTCACGTGGTCCATGCAGCACGGCGGTCCGTACCCCGCGACCACCGCACCGGCAACCACGAGCGTCGGGGCGGCGTCGGTCGATCGTTTCCTTCGCCCGGTCACCTGGCAGGGGATGCCGCAGGAGGTCCTGCCCACGCCGCTGCGCGACGGCAACCCGTGGGGGATTCCGCGGCGCGTCGATGGAGTCCTCGAGGTCAGTTAAGGCGTTGCCGCGCCGGGATGATCACGCGATTGGAGCGGATTGACTCACCGGTGAAGTACACATAGGTCTTCTTGGCCGAGAGTCTCTTCCACGTGAATGTGTCGTCGGAGGAGACGGTCGGGCGTGACGTACCGGCGGCGTAGGACGCCTGACCGGGGAAGCGGATCCAGGGCGTGAGCGCCTCACCAGCCATTCCGGTAGCGGTGCCCGAGACGAGGATGTAGCGCGC
>JAULZJ010000196.1:0-958 GCA_032117435.1 Candidatus Nanopelagicales bacterium
CCCCGGGTGGGCGTTACCCACCACCTTGCCCTGTGGAGCCCGGACTTTCCTCGACGACGTACGTCGCCGCGATCGCCCGGTCGGCTCGTCCGCCGCGCCCCCAGGGTACCCGCGGCCGCTCCGCGGCCACGACGTCGACCGATGGGCGGCCACACGGTCGACGCGGGCGCCCACCAGCCGCCGATCGGTCGACTGGGATGGCCTCGCGGGCCACTAGCGTGAGGACATGCTCATCCTGCTGCCACCCAGCGAGGGCAAGGCCGCGCCCACCAGGGGGCCGCGCCTCGCCGTATCGAAGCTCTCCTTCGAGGACCTCAACCCCACGCGCAAGGCCGTGATCGATGCGCTCGTGCGCATGTGCGAGGGCTCTCCCGCCAAGGCACGCACGACACTCGGGATCTCCGCGCGCCAGGACGAGGAGCTCGAGCGCAATCGCTCGCTACGGCGCGCACCCACGGCACCAGCAGGCGAGATCTACACCGGAGTCCTGTACGACGCGCTCGACCTGGCCACCCTCGATGCCCGCGCACGCCGCAGAGCCGCCGCGGACATCGCCATCGCTTCGGCGCTCTTCGGGCTGCTGCGGGTGACGGACCGCATCCCGGCCTACCGCCTCTCCGGTGACACGACCCTGCCCGGCGTGGGACGTCTGGCGACGAGCTGGCGTGAGCCCGTGGCCGATGCGATCCGCGCGGCAACGGGGCGCGGCGTCGTCCTCGACCTGCGTTCGTCCGCGTACGTCGCGCTGGGCCCGGTGCCGGCCGATCTCGCCGAGCGCACTGCCGTCGCCCGCGTCCTGCAGGAGAACGGCGGCAAGCGCACCATCGTCAGCCATCACAACAAGGCGACCAAGGGTCGGCTGGTGCGAAGCCTGCTCAGCGAGCCGAAGCCGCGCACCGTGCCCGACCTGGCAGGGGCCCTCGGCGCCGCCGGCTACCGAGTCGAGCTCGAGCCTCCC
>JAULZJ010000196.1:968-2847 GCA_032117435.1 Candidatus Nanopelagicales bacterium
ACGCCGAAGCCGGGATCGACGCCGCGAAGGTGCGCGGACTCGGCGAAGCCGAAGAGCGACGAGTTGCCATCGGCGAACCACGCGATCGTCGTCAGCGAGCAGGGCGCCAACTCCATCCGGTAGAGGCTGGATAGGGGCGCATCGACGCAGATGCCGGTCATGAGCTTGATCGGCGTGACATGCGAGATGACGGCGACCCGCTGCCCGGCGTGACGGGTGAGGATCCCCCTCCGGGCGCGATCGACGCGATCACGGCACTCGGTGAAGGACTCCCCGCCGGGGGGCGCGACATCGGTCGAGGCGAGCCAGGCCGAGAGCTCCACCGGCCACCGATCGCTCACTTCCGCGAAGGTGTGGCCGTCCCACTCGCCGAAGGCGCACTCGACGATGCCCGGATCGAGATCGATGGGGGCACCTGTCGCGTGCGCGACGGCCTCGGCAGTCTGCCGCGTGCGCAGTAGCGGCGATGCGACGATCGCATCGACGCCGCCGCGCGCGGCGATCTCACGGGCCAGCGCCTCGGCCTGCTGCTCACCGAGGGGAGCGAGGGGCGCGTCGTAGCCTCCGGCCCCGGAGAAGCGCTTCTCCAGGCTGTACGCCGTCGCCCCGTGCCGACCGAGCAGTGTGGTGGTCGGCGTGCCAAGATCCGTCGCCCAGCCCACCATCTTGTGCGGCCGATGCGCGGCGCGCTCCTCCTCCGCCCTCTCCTCGAGCGCGTCGCCGACGACGTCTTCCGCGTCCGGCAATCCCGATCCGATGCGGCGATCGATGCGCACGACCTGGCCGTGCGACTGGGCGTCGAGCGCCTCGTTGACCAGTCGGTCGGCGGCGGTGTTCTGCGCGCGCGGGACCCAGGTGTAGTCGACGTCGGACTTGAGGCGGCGGACGGCGAGGGCGAGCTCGCGCAGCGCGGCGTTCTTGATGGCCCAGCGGCCGCTCATCTGCTCGACGATCAGCTTGGAGTCCAGCCGGGCTTCGATGCGGGCCTGCGGATCGACCTGAAGCGCATGCTCGATCCCCGCGAGGACGCCGCGATACTCCGCGACGTTGTTGGTGGCCTCGCCGATGGTCTCGGCGACCTCGATGAGGACGCGGCCGGTCTCCCCGTCGCGCACGACAGCGCCGTAGGCAGCCGGGCCCGGATTGCCGCGCGAGCCGCCGTCCGCCTCGACGATGAGGAGTCGGGTCACAGGCCTGATTCCGGCGTGCGGACGAGGATGCGCCTGCACTCCTCGCAGCGGATCACCTCGTTCTCCGGCGCCTCGCGGATGCGGCCGAGGTCCACCGGGGTGAGCTCGATCCGGCAACCCTCGCAACGGCCGCGCTGCAGCGCGGCCGCACCGATGCCGCCATTGTCCGCGCGCAATTTGTCGTAGAGGGCCAGCAGGTCAGCAGGCACGCCCTCGGCCGCGGCGGCACGCGACGCGGTAGCGATGCCCTCCTCATCCGCGAGGTCGGCCAGGGCGTTGTCGAGAGCGGTCTTCGCCACGTCGAGGTCCGCTGCGAGCGTCGCACGCTCGGCGAGCATGGTGGCGTGGGACTTCTGCGCGCCCTCGAGTCTCTCCATGACCTCGAGCTCGACATCCTCAAGTTCCGACTGACGGCGCGCGAGGGACTCCAACTCATGCTGGAGATTGGACAACTGCTTCGCATCGTTGATGGTCTCCAGCAACTCGCGGTCCTTGACCGCGCGCTGCCGCACCAGATCGACATCGGCATCGGCCTTGCGCTGCTCCGCCTCGAGATCGCTCACCTCGACAGCCGCTCGGGTGATGTCGTCATCGAGGGACCTGGCCGCGGCCTGGAGTTCGGCCACACGAGTTGCCTCGGGCAGCGTCGCACGTCGATGGCGGGCGCGATCGATCTCCAGATCGTGTCG
>JAULZJ010000196.1:2857-9865 GCA_032117435.1 Candidatus Nanopelagicales bacterium
CCTTCGGTTCGGCGTTCAGAACTCACTCCTCAGCGTCATCGCCCACGGATCCGTGGGCAGCGCGGACACGATGCTCTCCACCGTAGCCCCCTCCCGCGCGAGGTCCTCGTCGAGTAGCGCGGCCGCTTGGGCAAGCCAGGGCCACTCACTCGCCCAGTGCGCGATGTCGATGATGGCGCAGCCGCCATCCTCGAGATGCTCCAGTGCACGGTGATGCTTCAGATCCGCCGTGACCAGTACGTCGGCGCCCTCGGCCGTCGCCACCCCCAGGAGCGAGTCGCCCGAGCCGCCGCATACGGCGACCCGGCGCACTGGACGAGCCGGATCGCCCGCCACGCGGACCCCGTGATGCGTCGGCGGCAAAGCGGCAACGACGGTGCCGGCGAAGTCGGCGAGTGCCATCGCGTCCGCGAGCTCGCCGATGCGACCCAGGGTCGTGCCCACCAGGACTCGCGTGCCCGACAGTCCGAGTGCGGAAGCAAGGGCATCCGAGACTCCCGGGTCGGCGACGTCGGCGTTCGTGTGCGCGCAGTAGAGGCCGATGCCCGCCTGCACGAGGCGGTGCACGATGCGCCCCTTGGGCGTCGTGGCTGCCACCGAGTGGACCCCGGTGAGGAAGAGCGGATGGTGCGTCACGACGAGGTCGACCTCGGCCGCGATGGCCTGGTCGATGACCTCCTCGACGGCATCGACCGCCCAGAGGATGCGGCGTACCGACGCCTCAGGGTCTCCGCACACAAGGCCGACGGCATCCCACGGCTCGGCAGTGCTCGGGGGATAGCGACTCTCCAGCGTGGCAACCACCTGCGCGAGGGATGAGGCCGAGGTCATACCCGGAGGCTATCGCCGCTAGCCTCATCACCCGGGCCTGTAGCTCAGTTGGTAGAGCACTTCCCTTACAAGGAAGGGGTCGTCGGTTCGAGGCCGGCCGGGCCCACCATGGTGTAGCACGCGCTCCCACCAGCGGTTCCGCTGCATCCGATCCGACATCGGTCAGACGCGTCCATCACGCCACGGTCATCGCTTCTCGCACCCGTTGCATGCCGACACGCATCGGCGCAGTGTGATCGGCGCAGTGTGAATGAGGGGGATCTCAGCCAGGAATCCATGATTCGAAAGCGAGACACCATGAAACACCCTCTCATCGCGGCTCTTGCCGTGGGAGTTCTCGTCCTGACACCGGCACACGCCGCACTCGCCAACTCGAGCCAATCGTCGGCCACCACCTACAGCGGCCAGGGAGTCGAGGCGGATGGCTTCGGCGATTACGACCTGTCGGAGGAGTTGTGCGGTACGCCGAATGGCGCTGTAGTCGACAGCCCCTATCTGCTGTGGGTCTTCACATTGACGACATCGTCATCAGCCACGATCACCGGGCCATGGTGATCTGCTCCCCTGGGGTCGTTCAACACGCCGGTGCCGCCGATCTGGTTCGGAGCCACGTTCGTCGCCGACCCCACTGTCGGCGCCGTTCTGGGTGACGCACCGACGTACTCGGGATCACCTGTCCCCGGGACGAGCGGATACCCACTCAATGCGTTCAACGCCACGGGAGCCATGCTGACCGACGCCCTTCCGGGCTATTCCTTGTCCTTGGAGGTGATGATGTCGGGTAGCACTGACGCACGCACCCTCGATCACCACGGGAACTTCAAGTAGGGCTCGGCGTATTGGGAATGCGGTCGGCCGGGTCTCGGGCCCCGGCCGACCGCATCCGAGATCAGTGCACACCCCAATCCGGGAGTCCGCATCTTGGGCGCGGCGACCCCGGCTCAGGGGGAGACGAGGTCGGCCAGCGCCTGGACGTAGCCGCGGGGATCGCGCGCGACGCCGGCGGGTGACTCCCATCGGGCGGCGATCCGACCCTGGCCGTCCACGAGGACACTCAGCCGGCGAGCGCGTCCGGAAGCCTCATCGAATGCCGCGTAGGCACGTGCTACCTCCCCGTGCGGCCAGAAGTCGCTGAGGAGCGGGACGCCCAGGTGCTCCGCCTCGTCGAGTGCGCGCAGCACGAACATCGAGTCGCACGACACCCCCCACACGAGCGAGCTCTCGGAGATCTCCCGCAGGCCCCGCAACTCGTCGTGGCACACGGGCGTGAAGGCGGCAGGGAAGAACACGATGAGCACCGGGCCCACCTGTCCGGACAGCGAGGTCGGATGACCGTGCTGATCGGGCAGCGTGAAGTCAGGTGCGATGTCGCCCACCAGCAGTGCCACGTCATACCTCGCTCCCTGGGCCGGCTCGCGGCAGGATGTCAGCGTGACGCTACCGCCCGAGGGTCTCCTCCCCTCCCCCGGTGAGCGCGGGCGCGTGAGTGCGGACCTGCCCGCCACGCTCGAGGCCACGGTGGAGGCCTGGGACGACCTTCTCGCCGCGGTGGCCCGGGTGGAGATGGCGGCTCCGACGCGCAGGCCCGGGCGCAGTGCGGCGCGCACGCTGGTCGTCCTCGGCTCCTGGCCCGAGGGCCGACCGCTATCCGCCATCCGCCGCGATGCCCTGGCTGGCCTCACCACCGCGGAGCACCTCGACGCCATCGAAGGTCGAGTCATCGCCGCCCATGTCGACGACACGCGTGAGGAGCTCATCAAGTCGCTGCACCGCGCGCGTGACGATGTCGCGGGCTGGGCGGCGTCACCTGACGTCGCCCGCGAGGCGCTGCTTCCCGTCGCTGGTCCCCTGGGCATCGTGCCCCTCGGCACGCTCGTCGCCGCGACGGCGTATCAGTGCGCGGTCGCGGTCCGGGACCTCGAGCCAGCCGGGGTGGTCGCGCCCCCCCGGCTACTCGCGCACGGTCTCGCCGCGCTCATCGACACCGTCGGCGCCGTCGCCGCGCAGCAGCAGTCAGCGCAGCAGCAATCGGCACTGTCGCTCATGGCCATCACTCCGCAGGTGCGCGTCGGCACCGGAGCGTGCGACGGCAACTGGCGCACGGCTGGCATGGAGGCACCCGAGGGGCCCGCGATCATCTGCGACGCCGGGCTGCTGCTCGACATCGCCTCAGGGCGCACTTCGGCGCCCGCGGCGTATACCCGCGGCGATTTGCGCGCGCAGGACCTCAGCGGCCTCCTCGACGTCGCCCAGGTCCTCGCCCGCTCCCCCGGGCTGCCCGGCACCGACGGCCTCAGGGCTGCCCTGCAGGCATATGACTCGTCCGCTGCGATGGCGCGCGCCGTCAGCGGCGCGGTCGGATCGGCGTGGCGACGGCTGCGCGGCAGCTAGCGACGGCCCGCGCGCGGTGCGACGAGCCGCGTGCCCTGCCAGTCGCGACCGGCGCTGACCGTCGATGTCTGCTGCAGTCCGGCCGTGGGAGCGGCATCGGAGATGTCCTCTGCCTCCACATGGCCATCGCGTCCGGGCTTGGGCGTGAGAAGCCACACGACACCGTGGTCGGCAAGGGGGCCGATCGCGTCGACGAGTGCGTCGACGAGATCACCGTCGTCCTCGCGCCACCACAGGAGGACCACATCGACCACGTCGTCGTACTCGTCATCGACGACCTCGACACCCTCCGCTTCCGTGAGGGCACTGCGCACGTCCGCGTCGGCGTCGCCATCGACACCGATCTCCCACACCACGGTCCCTGCCGAGATGCCGAGGGCGCCCAGAAGCGACGCGGCCTGGCCGCTCACGGCCGCCTCCTCACGCGTCGACCCACAGGCGTAGTCCATCGGACGCAGGAGCCCGGCGCAAGCAACTCCGCGTTATTGCCTCCACGGAGTCACAAACCCGGCGTCGGCCCGGGCGAGCGAGTGGCACCCGTCCGGGCTACTCGTGCGTAGCAGGGCCGCGAAAGCACGAGGCCGGCTCGTGCGCGAGGATGGGGTCCACCGATAGGCGCCCGGCGACCCTGGGCACCCCGGCGAAGGGCAGGACATGTCAACCGGCTTCGATCCGATGCGTCAGCAGCCGCTGCTCGCGGGTGGTCTACCCACCCAGTACGTCGATGTTGATCCTGAGGAGACCTCCGAGTGGACCGGGTCCCTCGACCAGGTCATCGATGGATCGGGTTCCTACCGCGCCCGCTACCTCATGCTCGCCCTGCTCCGCCGTGCGGCTGAGCGCAACCTCGGCGTCCCGAGCCTGCGCTCCACGGACTACATCAACACCATTTCACCCGAGATGGAGCCGTGGTTCCCCGGCGATGAGACCCTCGAGCGCCGCATCCGCGAATTCATCCGCTGGAACGCCGCCATCATGGTGCACCGCGCCCAGCGCCCCGGCATCAGCGTCGGAGGGCACATCTCGACGTACGCTTCGTCCGCATCGCTCTACGAGGTCGGCTTCAACCACTTCTTCCGCGGCCCAGATGCCCCGGGCGGCGGGGATCAGGTCTTCTTCCAGGGCCACGCCTCCCCCGGCATCTACGCACGCGCTTTCCTCGAGGGCAGGCTCACCGACGGCCAGATGGACGGCTTCCGCCAGGAGCTGTCGCACCCCAGCGGTGGCCTGCCGTCGTACCCCCATCCGCGCCTGATGCCGTGGTTCTGGCAATTCCCCACCGTCTCCATGGGTCTCGGCCCGCTCTCGGCGATCTACCAGGCGCGCTTCAACAAGTACCTGCACGACCGCGGCATCAAGGATACCTCGCAGCAGCGCGTGTGGGCCTTCCTCGGCGATGGCGAGATGGACGAGGTCGAGTCGATTGGCGGCATCGGCCTGGCCGCGCGCGAGGAACTCGACAACCTCGTCTTCGTCGTCAACTGCAATCTGCAGCGACTCGACGGCCCCGTGCGAGGCAACGGCAAGGTCATCCAGGAGTTGGAGTCGATCTTCCGGGGCGCCGGCTGGAATGTCATCAAGGTCATCTGGGGCCGCAAGTGGGATGAGCTCCTCGCCCAGGATCGCGATGGCGCTCTGGTCAACCTGATGAACTCCACGCCGGATGGCGACTTCCAGACCTACAAGGCTGAGAGCGGCGGCTTCATCCGCGAGCACTTCTTCGGCCGGGATCCGCGCACGGCCAAACTCGTCGAGGGCTGGACCGATGACGAGATCTGGAGCCTGCAGCGCGGTGGTCACGACTACCGCAAGATGTACGCCGCCTACAAGGCCGCGACCGAGACCACCGGGCAGCCGACCGTCATCCTCGCCAAGACGATCAAGGGCCACACGCTCGGCCCGCACTTCGAGGGTCGCAATGCCACCCATCAGATGAAGAAGCTGTCGCTGGACGACCTCAAGCTCTTCCGCGACCGGCTGCATATCCCGATCTCGGACGCCGAGCTCGGTGACGGCTACCTGCCGCCGTACTACCACCCGGGCCCCGACTCTGAGGCCTACACCTACATGCTCGATCGTCGCCGTCGTCTCGGTGGATCCGTGCCCGAGCGACGCACGCGCGCCGCAGCACTCCCCCTTCCCGGGCCCGAGACCTACGAGGTGATGCGCCGCGGGTCGGGCAAGCAGCCGGTGGCAACGACGATGGCCTTCGTGCGACTGCTCAAGGACCTCATGCGCGACAAGGGCATCGGGGCGCACTTCGTGCCGATCATCCCGGACGAGGCGCGCACCTTCGGCATGGATTCGCTCTTCCCGACGGCCAAGATCTACAACCCCGGTGGGCAGCAGTACATCTCCGTCGATCGCGAGCATGTGCTCAACTACCAGGAGTCACCCGACGGGCAGATCCTGCACGAGGGGATCAACGAGGCCGGGTCGGTGGCGTCCTTCATCGCCGCCGGGTCGTCGTACTCCACCCACGGCGTCCCCATGATCCCCGTCTACACCTTCTATTCCATGTTCGGCTTCCAGCGCACGGGCGATGCCTTCTGGCAGGCGATGGACCAGATGGTGCGCGGCTTCGTGCTGGGCGCGACCGCCGGGCGCACCACGCTCAACGGCGAGGGCCTGCAGCACGAGGACGGCCATTCGCTGCTGCTGGCGTCGACCAACCCGGCTGCCGTGGCCTACGACCCGGCGTACGGCTACGAGATCGGTCACATCGTCGCCGACGGCCTGCGTCGGATGTACGGCGAAGCGCAGGAGGACGTCTTCTACTACCTCACCGTCTACAACGAGCCCTACCCGCAGCCGGCCGAGCCGGAGGGTGTCGATGTCGAGGGGATCATCGCCGGCATGCACCTCGTCTCACCCGGCGAGGGCGAGGGACCCCGCACCCAGATCCTCGCCTCCGGCGTCGCCGTCAACTGGGCGCTGGAAGCGCAGCGCCTCCTGCGCGAGGACTGGAGCGTCGAGTCTGACGTGTGGTCGGTGACGTCATGGAATGAACTGCGCCGCGAGGCACTCGAGGTCGAGCGCCACAACTTCCTTAACCCCCTGGACGAACCCCAGGTCCCCTACGTCACGCGTCGCCTCGACGGCCGAGGCGAGCTCGTCGTCGGTGTCTCGGATTGGATGACCACGGTCCAGGATCAGATCCGCACCTGGGTGCCCGCGGAGTACCGCACCCTGGGCACCGACGGATGGGGGATGTCCGACACGCGTGGCGCGCTGCGACGCCACTTCCTCGTGGACGCGGAGTCCATCGTCGTGCGCACGCTCACGGGACTGGCCGACCGGGGCGAGGTCGATCGTCAGGACCTCGCCAAGGCGATCGACCGCTACCGGTTGATGGATCCGGCGGCTGCGGACGCGGGCAACACCGAGGGATCAGGATGAGTTCCAGTGATCCGAAGCGCTTCCTGAAGTACCTCGACGCCGAGCGCAAGGCGTCGATGCTCTACCGCGCGCTCGCCGAGGCCAGCGAGGGCGATCGCCGTGAGGCTCTGCTCGAGCTCGCAGACATCGAGGATGAGCACGCAGCCCACTGGGTGGCCAAGCTCCAGGAGTGCGGCGTACCGATCCCCCCTGCGCCGACGGCCCTCGATCCTGACGACGCCGCAATGGTGGCGCGAGCGCGTGCTGCCGGCATGGACGATGTGCTCGCGCACCTCGAGGAAGCCGAGGGCGCCGATGCCGGCATGTACGACGATGAGCCGGAGGCCCCCGACAGCATGTCGGCCGACGAGCGGGAGCACGCGGAGACCTTCCGTCGATTGCGCGAGC
>JAULZJ010000197.1:0-3513 GCA_032117435.1 Candidatus Nanopelagicales bacterium
CGAGCATCAGGGGGCGCTGGATCCTCAGATCCCGCTCACGGCCTCATTCCTCTTCGGCTCCCGTGATCTCTATGACTTCGTCCACCTCAACCATCGCGTGCGGATGCTCAGGACGGAGACGACGAACGAGCCGGGGCGTATCGCGCGCCAACGGCAGATGACGAGCGTCAACTCCGCGCTCCAGGTCGATCTCTTCGACCAGGCCAACGCGAGCCGGATGAAGGGCCGCATCTACAGCGGCTTTGGCGGCTCCGTCGACTTCATCGTTGGAGCACTTCACTCCCGTGGTGGTGCCAGCTACATTGCACTTCCCTCCTGGCACCCAAGAGCCGACGTATCGACCATCGTGCCCCGCCTGGAGGAGCCGGTCACCTCCTTCCAGCACAGTTTCGTCGTGACAGAGCAGGGCGTCGCACCTGTCATGGGCCGCAGCGAGCGGGACCAGGCGCGCTCGCTCATCGAGAACGCTGCCCACCCCGATGCACGCCCCGGCCTTTGGGAAGCCGCGGCCGCACAGGGCCTCGCCTGACAGGCATGCTTCGAATCAGCCCGTGATGCGTTCACCTCTCCGTAGGATGCGCGAGTGCGCTTCCTCGTGACCGGCGGAGCAGGTTTCATCGGCTCCCACTACGTGCGCAGCCTCTTGGACGGGAGCCTGGGTGCGGAAGTCGAGCGCGTGGACGTGCTCGACAAGCTCACGTACGCGGGGAATCCCGCCAATGTTGCGCCCTGCGCGGGGGATTCCCGGTACAGCTTCACGCGTGGTGACATCTGCGACGGTGCCCTGCTCGACGAGGTCATCCCCGGGCATGACGTCGTGGTCAACTTCGCAGCAGAGACCCACGTCGATCGATCCATCTCCGGTCCGCAGGACTTCGTGGTGACGAATGTGGTCGGCGCCCAGGCGCTCTTCGACGCCTGTCGTCGGCACGATGTCCCACGCGTCGTGCATATCGGCACGGATGAGGTCTATGGCTCGATCGACATCGGATCCTGGACGGAGGACGCCCCCCTGGAGCCGAACTCGCCGTATGCCGCCTCGAAGGCAGCAGCGGAGATGCTCGTCCGCGCGTACCACCGCACATACGGCATGAATATCTCGAGTACGCGTTGCTCCAATAATTACGGGCCATTTCAATTTCCCGAAAAGGTCATCCCGCTCTTCGTGACAAATCTGATTGATGGGCTCAAGGTGCCGCTCTATGGCGACGGCCTCAATGTCCGCGATTGGCTGCACGTCGACGATCATGTGCGCGGAATCCAGACGGTCGTGGAGCGCGGTGCAGCAGGGGCGGCGTACAACATCGGCGGAGGCGTCGAGTTGACCAATCGGCAACTCACCGAGCGCATCCTCAACCACATGGGCTGTGCCTGGGACGAATCGGTGGACTATGTGCCCGACCGCCTCGGGCACGACCGTCGATACAGCGTCGATGACTCTCGGCTGCGCGCACTCGGCTACGCCCCGATGCGCGACTTCGACGAGGCCATCGATGCCACCATCGAGTGGTATCGGGAGCACCCCCAGTGGTGGCGGCCGCTTAAGGGTGCCGCATGAGCCTGCCCGTGGATGAAAAGACCTTCTTCGGTCAGCCGCGCGCCTTGGCGACGCTCTTCTTCACCGAGATGTGGGAGCGCTTCTCCTACTACGGCATGCGGGCCATTCTCGTCCTCTACCTCATTGCGCCGCCCGACGGCACCACTCCACCCGGTGGCGGCCTGGGCTTCAGTAACGCGGACGCCGCCGCCATCTACGGGACGTATGTCTCTCTTGTCTATCTCCTACCACTCGTGGGCGGGTGGGTTGCCGACCGACTGACGGGGCCGCGCAAGGCGGTCCTCTACGGCGGCATCGTCATCGCCGCAGGCCACTTCCTCATGGCTATGCCGATCCAGGCGCTCTTCTGGACCGGGTTGCTCGTCATCGCCATCGGCACCGGCCTACTCAAGCCAAGTGTCAGCGCCATGGTGGGCGGGCTCTATTCACCCACCGACACCCGTCGCGATGGTGGCTTCTCCATCTTCTACATGGGTATCAACCTGGGTGCACTGATCGCACCGCTCATCGTCGGCTACCTCGGCGAGGACATCAACTGGCACCTCGGCTTCGCCGTCGCCGGAGTCGGCATGCTCATCGGACTGGCGCAGTACATGGCGGGCTGGAAGGGCCTGGGGTCAGTGGGCAAGGAGGTGCCCAATCCCGCGTCACCGGCGGAGCGACGTCGTGCCGGGATCCAGGCGGTCATCGTCATCGTCGTTGCCATCATCGTCGTCGGTGTGGCACTCGGAGCCCTCGGCCTGAGCATCGGCGACATCACCGT
Organism: Candidatus Nanopelagicales bacterium; assembly: GCA_032117435.1. Lineage (GTDB taxonomy): Bacteria > Actinomycetota > Actinomycetes > S36-B12 > S36-B12 > Mxb001. The sequence continues at coordinate 2,322 of JAULZJ010000197.1, forward strand.
CCTCTTCACCGGTGTCGTGGTCGCGATCGCCATCGTGTATTTCTGGCGACTCTTCAAGCAGCCGCAGGTCACGGCTGCCAATCGCGATCGCCTGTGGGCCTTCCTCTTCCTCTTCCTCGCCGCCGTCGTCTTCTGGGCGATCTACGACCAGAGCGGCTCGACGATCAACGAGTTCGTGGCGGCCTATACGGACATGAACGTCGGTGCCTTCGCGGTGCCCATCAGTTGGATCCAATCGATCAACCCGGTCTTCATCATCATCTTCGCCCCGATCTTCGCGGTGATGTGGACCAAGCTCGGCCAGCGTGCTCCGTCCACGCCGGTGAAGTTCGCCATGGCCATCTTTGGTGTCGGTCTGAGCTTCCTCATCATGGTGCCGGCCGCTCTGCAGGCGGAGAATGGTGAGCAATCAGCGCTGTGGTGGATCGTCTCGGTCTTCCTCGTGCAGACCTGGGCCGAGTTGCTCCTGTCGCCCAATGGCCTCTCGGTGACGACGAAGCTCGCTCCCGCGGGCCTCGTCAGTCAGATGCTCGCCCTGTGGTTCCTCGCGACGGCAGTAGGTGACTCCCTGGGCGGCCAACTCGTGCGACTCGTCGATGTCCTCGGCTGGGCGGGCTACTTCATTGCCTGCGGAGTCGGCACGATCATCCTCGCCGGACTCTTCCTGCTCGTGGTGCCGCGCATCAAGCGGCTCATGGAGGGTGTCTCCTAGCCGCTACCGCGGTCCCTTGAGGTAGTCAGCCAGGTTCGCGGGTGTGAGCCCCCTCGCACGTGCTGCGCTGACAGCGACCTTGAGATCGGTGGCGAGATTGCCCGTGTAGTGCAGAAGGATGACCGATCCTGGCTTGAGCCCATCGCCGTAGCGTGTGGTGAGCCGGCCTTGATCGACCACGGCGTCCCACATGACGATGTCCGTGATCCTGCAGCGCCGCACAACGTCGTGGAGCGTCCATCCGCTGGGACCGGCGCCGTAGGGCGGGCGAAGCATCCATGGCTTGTCACCGAAGGTGCGCCGGAAGTCGACCTGCACCGGGCAGACCTGGCGCTTGATGAGTCCGGCATCACCGGTCGCCAGGCTGGCATGGGTGGTCGTGTGGTTCTGGATCGAACCCCATTGCGAGATCCGCTCGAAGTAGCGCACCTTGCTGCCTGCCACCTGCGATGAAGTGAGGAAGCTCGTGATCGGGATCCG
>JAULZJ010000198.1:0-3770 GCA_032117435.1 Candidatus Nanopelagicales bacterium
GTCTCGGCCTTCCAGCGACTGCTCGGCATCCCCGGATCCGAGGACGTGCAGGCCTGCGTGGTCACTCCGCAGGGTGAGGTGCTCGCGCGCGTGCCGGGTGAGCCGACCGATGCGGCCTGGGCCGTCATCGCGGAGGCGCTCGACGCCTAGCGACTCGCGTTCACGGTGATGGCAGCATGCCGACGACGCGCAGCGAACCATCGGCATTGGCCTTCACGACGACAGCGCCACCCGAGGCCGGCGCGACGCCGGTGAGATCCGTGATGTTGACCTGGTGGCCCACGAGCACGAGCACGCCCGGCCTATCGCGGTGCCGCGCGATGAGCGCTCGGACCTTCGCCGTGCGCCGGGATGCCACCGCGTCCGTCACGGTGAAGCTCGAGTCGAGTACGGGGTACGCCGCGACCTTGCCGACCGCGAGCAATCGCGCGGTGTCGCGCGCCCGGCACCAGCGCGAGGTCAGGACCCGATCCACCGGCATGCGCTCGCGGCGCCACTGCGCGCCGATCGCCACGGCCTGGCGACGTCCCTCCGGCGAGAGATTTCGCTGCGTCGAGCAGTCACCGAGCCGGAAGCCAGCGGGATCCCCGCTGCCGGGTGCGAGCGCATGGCGCATGAGCACGGCGTACCCGCGTCCCTCGCGCAGGGTCTGCCACATGTCCGCCGCACCCACCGATGCCGGGACCAGCGCGAGGACGAGAGCAGCGACGACGGTGAATGCGGAAGCGCGCAGCAAGCGAAGCGATCTCACCCGGCCAGTATGGGCGCCTCGCGGTGCACATGCCTCTTGAGGTGCGGCAGGACGACATTGAGACCGAGGGGTACGGCAATGAGGATGATCACGGTGCCTACGCCCCAGGATCCACCGAGCACGATGGCACTGAGCAGGGCGACCGCGTCCACCATCAGCCGACCGAAGCCGAGTGAGCGCCCCGTGCGCAGTGCAATGGCTCGCACCACCTGGTCGTAGGGGCTCGTGCCCAGATCCGCGGCGAAGATGCCCATGATGCCGGCGCAGAAGAAGATCAGCCCGAAGAACCACAGCACGATGTGCGCGGGGAGTCCCCAGTTGGCCACATCGGCGGCAGCGAGGGCCAGACGCGTGAGATCGACGACGAGGGCGATGCCGAGGAACGAGATCAGCGTGCCGATCGCTGGCTTGATGCCGAGCGCCCAGGCTAGGAGGACCATGAGGATGCTGACCAGGACGAGGACGGTCCCGACCGTGAGCCGACTGGCACGTGACAGGCCAGTGAACATCGCATCGGGGGGTGCGACTCCGAAGCCACCGTCGATCATCATGCCGAGGCCCACGCCGACGAGCAGCACACCCGCGAGCAACGCGATCCAAGCGCGGGGGGTGCGCAGGGCGCTGTGGGATGCGGGGGCGGGGACGATCACTGCATGAGCATAGGGCCGCCTGGGCAAACCACTGTCGCCGACGCTCTGGCTGCGGCACTATCTGCCCATGGCCACCATCGAGGCATTCGACCCACCCGATGTCCGTCGGCGCGAGCAACGCGGCTGGTACTTCTACGACTGGGCGGCCTCCGCCTTCTCGACCACGGTCGGGACGGTCTTCCTCGGCCCCTATCTGACGGAGATCGCCACGACCGCTCAGGATGCGGGCGAGCAGATCACCCTGCTCGGTGTCATCCCGGTCACCGCCGAGTCCTATGTGCCCTACGGCGTGACACTTTCGGTGGTGGCGCAGCTCATCCTCATGCCGATCGTGGGTGCCATCGCCGACACGGCGAAGTCGAAGAAGTCGATCATGGGCCTCTTCGCCTACATCGGCGCCTTCGCGGTCATGGCGATGTTCTTCCTCGACGGCACCAACTACCAGCTCGGCGGCGTGCTCTTCATCATCGCCAACGCCGCCTTCGGTGCCGCACTCGTCGTCTACAACTCCTTCCTCCCTGAGATCGCCACGCCTGATGAGCGCGATGGCGTCTCCTCGCGTGCCTGGGCCATGGGATACGCGGGCGGCGTCATCCTGCTCATCCTCAACCTCGTGCTCTTCCTCGGTCACGAGTCCTTCGGCATCACCGAGGGCATGGCCGTGCGCATCGCCCTCTTCTCGGCCGGTGCGTGGTGGGCGCTCTTCACCCTCATCCCCCTGGCTCGCCTGCGCAATCGCCCGAATCGGCTCGCCCCCGAAGTCGCCGAGGGTCAGGCGCGACGGGGTATCGGGCTACGCCAACTGGCTCACACCATGCGCGATCTGCGGCGCTATCCCGTGGCGCTGCTCTTCGTCGTTGCCTTCTTCTTCTACAACGACGGGATCCAAACCGTGATCGCCCTGTCGGCGGTCTATGCCTCTCAGGAGCTCGGTCTCGAGACGACGACCATCATCGTCGCGGTGCTCATCGTGCAGTTCGTAGGCATCGCTGGCGCCCTGCTGCTCGGGCGCGCTGCGCGTCGGTTCACCGCGAAGCGCGTCGTCCTCTTCAGCCTGGTCCTGTGGACGCTCGTCCTGGTGATGGCCTTCCTGCTGCCCGCGGGATCCGGTGCGCTCTTCCTCGTCCTCGCTGCCTTCATCGGCTTCGTGCTTGGCGGCAGCCAGGCGCTCTCGCGTTCGCTCTTCGCCCAGCTCGTGCCGCGCGATCGCGAGGCGGAGTACTTCTCCTTCTATGAGATCTCCGGCAGCGCGAGTTCGCTGCTCGGGCCGCTCATCTTCGGTCTGACCCTGCAGTTCCTCGGCTCGTATCGAGTCGCGATCCTCGCGCTGGTCTTCTTCTTCATCGTGGGCGGACTGCTGCTCTCCCGCGTCAACATGAAGCAGGGTGTCGCCGACGTCGAGAGCGGTGGTCGCGCGGGCACTGCCACGATCTCGGCATGAGCCCAGGCTTCGTCCCGTACGCCGGCCGACGTGTCGACGACCCCGCTGAGCGCGGCGGCGAATTCCGGGATCTGATGGCCACGCGCCGCAGTGTGCGGGCCTTCACCGATGAACCGGTGCCGCGGGAGTTCATCGAGATCGCCGTCGCGACGGCCAACACCGCCCCGAGTGGTGCCCATCAGCAGCCGTGGACCTTCGTCGCCGTGAGCGACCCGGGCATCAAGCACCGCATCCGCATCGCCGCCGAGGAAGAGGAGAGGGAGAACTACGAGGGGGGCCGCTTGCCCGATGCATGGCGGGAGGCGATTGCGCCGCTGGGCACGTCGTCGGACAAGTCCTTCCTCGATGTCGTGCCCTGGATCGTGGTCGTCTTCGCGCAGAAGTCCACGCCGATGCCTGATGGATCCCTCCGCAAGAACTACTACGTCAACGAGTCCGTGGGGATCGCGTGCGGTCTCTTCATCGCATCGCTGCACTCGATGGGTCTCGCGACGCTCACGCACACGCCCAATCCGATGGGCTTCCTCAGCGAGATCCTGCACCGCCCGTCGACGGAGCGCCCGTACATCCTCTTCCCCGTCGGGTATCCCGATCCAGGCTGCGAAGTGCCGGACCTGAAGCGCAAGCCGCTCGACGAGGCACTCATCGTGCCGTCTGAGTGAGACCCCCTACCCGGCGCCCGCCCGCGCCACGGTGGCCGCGTCCCCATTTCCGCCGGACGGCTGGACACCCGGTCCTGCCAGCCTCACACTGATCGCGTTCCGTCCCCCCGGAGGTCCCCATGAAGCGCTTCGTGCTCGCCGTGACGGCGTCCATGCTGCTCGCAGGATCCATCGCCGTCGGGTCCACCCCCGCCAGTGCGACGAACCTCGTCGGCAAGCCCTGCAGCAAGGTGGGTGCGACCACGGGCGACGGCGTAGGCGGAACC
>JAULZJ010000199.1:0-7712 GCA_032117435.1 Candidatus Nanopelagicales bacterium
GTCCAGTGCAGCGGCACCCCGTGCGAGTGCAAGCGAATCAGCACCACCCGAGACCGCGACGAGCACCCTGCCGTGTGCCGGGAGATCCGCGAGGCTCGCTTCGACAGCGCGACGCACCACATGGATTTCCCCCTGGGTCGTCACGCCGCCCGTCATCCGTGGACCCGGGTGATCCAGGCCCGGGGATCTGCGATCTCCGAGGCATAGGGAAGGAAGTCAGGACCGGCCCACACGGCGTTGAAGCCGGTCATGCCGACAGCATCGACGACGCCGCGGACAAACGCCGCACCCTCGACGTACTGCCGGAGCTTGGCATCCAGGCCGAGGAGACGTCGCACGGCACCGTCGAGGGTGCCTGCATTGTGGCGACGCTGATCGAAGCGCTGTCGTATGACATCTACGGACGGGACGATCTGCGGCCCTACGGCATCCATGACCACATCGGCATGGCCTTCCAGCAGGGACATGAGCGCGGTGAGCCGATCGAGGATCGCGCGCTGCTCCTCCGTCTGGATCAGGTCGATGAGCCCGCCTGAGCCACGGGCGCCGCGGCGTACACCAGCCACGACGCGCCCCAGCGTGCTGCCTGCATCAGTGTCGATAGCACGCAGATAGGCATGCACCTCCGCAGTGAAGTGGGCGGCGAGCCACGGCACGGCACCGAACTGCACCCGATGCGTCTCCTCGTGCAGGCACACCCACAGCCGGAAGTCGGTGGGTGCAACGTCGAGCTGGCGTTCCGCATGGACGATGTTGGGAGCAACAAGCAGGAGGCGACCCTCACTGCCGAAGGCCTCGTACTGACCGAGCACCTTGGACGATAGCCACGCCAGCACAGCCCCCATCTGCAGGGCCGTGGTGCGCGATCCCACTGAGCGAATCACGGGGCTGCCCGGAGTGCTGAGGACATCGGACACGGGCTCGGTGGCCAGCCGCAGCTGCTCGACGTTGGACCTCACCCACTCGCGCCTGCCCACGACGACACTGCGGTGGGTTTCCAAGGGAGCATGGAGTCCGGTGACATCGGCCACGGGCTGCACCGCTCGCTCACTTGCGCGGCGAAGTTGGCGCACGGCGGCCTCGACATCCGCGCGGCCATCGGCAGGACCTCCCGGGGCAAGCCGTGCCCCGGTGGCAGCGGCGAGTGACCAGTCCACGGGATCGCCCATCCCACGACCCTACGTCGGCGAGGAATCGGCGGCGCGACAGCCGCAAGCCGCGAGGGCCGAGGCCGCAGTGTCCAGGGCCACTCGGGAGGATTCGATATCAGTGGTCCTATCCGACATGAAGGCGAAGGCAAGGAGGCGACCGTCCGCGTCCACAACCGTCCCCGCCAGGGTCGAGACCCCGATCAATGTGCCCGTCTTCGCCCTGACGAAGCCCGCGCCGGCCCGGGTATTGGATCCATCGAACCGATCGGCAAGCGTGCCTGTGAGCCCAGCGACGGGGAGTCCGAGGATGACCGGCCAGGTCCACGCCGGCCCCGACTCCCCCGCCGTCAGCGCGAGGGCGCTCGCAAGGGTGAGAGGAGACGCGATGTCCTCATAGGACAGGCCACTGCCGTCGACGAAGTCGACGCCATTGGCGGGTACACCCATCGATTGCAGGGTGGCAAGCGTGGCAGCGGCACCACTGGCGAAGGACCCGGTACCTGCCTGCTTCGCTCCTGCGAGGTGGGCAAGGATCTCCGACATGTCATTGTCGGACTCGGTGAGCATCGTCTCCACCATGGTGGCAACGGACTCAGAGGACGTGGTGGCAATCAGCTCACCGGCACTCATACCCGCCGCGATATCCCGCACGGATACGCCCCGATCCGCCAGGAGCGCCGCCAGCGCGTCCGCAGCAGCCCGGGCTGGGTCGGGCTGACGGGCATCCTGACCCGGGACGCGAGACCGGTCCACGACAAGGGGTGACACGGGGGCGGCGATGCCGAGCGCGGGGTAGTCGGGAGACCAACCTGGCGCGATCTGCGGACCATCGAAGAGACTCGTGTCGTATCTCAAGGAGACTTCGCCGGGCACACGGGCGACGATCTGATCGGCGAGCTCAGCCAGGGAAGATCCCCTGGCCGTCACCGACGCCAGGGTCGGATCGCCCGCGCCCACCAGGGTGACGGTCGTCGTCGTCGCATCCCAAGTCGCCGTGGTCTCGATCGTGGATTCCGGGCCGAGCGCCTCGAGGATCGCCAGGGCCGTGAACACCTTCTGATTGGAGGCGAGTGGTCGCGGCATAGCTGCCTCACGCTGATAGAGCACCGCACCCGTGGCGACATCGAGCACGATGGCACCGACCGATCCACCGAGGGATGGGGCCGCGAGGATCGGGTCGAGTGCCTTCGCGAGGGCGTCAGGGGCTCCCTCGTCCGCGGCGTCGGGCAGCGGGAGCACGGCTTCGGCAAGGCCGCGCGGCGCTGCCTGCGGGGCGGCGTACGCCGGCATGGTCATGCCCAGCAGCATCAGTGGAACGAGGGGAAGCCACGTGCGACGCATGCGACTCCCTCCAGAAGGCAGATGCGGCCACCGAGCGGGCACGCCATGGGGAAGACTAGGTCAGATCACCCGTCGAGGAGGACCCGTGACACCCCAGCCCCTGGAATTCGATGTCACTATCGAGATCCCCTCAGGTAGCCGCAATAAGTACGAGATGGACCACAAGACCGGTCGTATCCGACTCGATCGCATGCTCTTCACCTCCACGCGCTACCCGCATGACTACGGCTTCGTGGACGACACGCTCGGCCTCGATGGTGATCCCCTCGACGCACTCGTCCTCGTGCAGGAGCCGACATTCCCCGGCGTCGTCATCCGATGCCGTGCAGTCGGAATGTTCCGCATGACCGATGAGGCAGGCGGCGATGACAAGGTCCTCTGCGTGCCAGCGAGCGATGTGCGCCTGGAGCACGTCCGCGACATCTACCACGTATCGGAATTCGATCGACTCGAGATCCAGCATTTCTTCGAGGTCTACAAGGACCTGGAACCCGGCAAGTCCGTCGAGGGTGCCACCTGGGTGGGACGCGAGGATGCGGAGCTCGAGATCCACGAGTCCTGGGACAGGTTCAAGGCGGCGGCGCACTGACGTCACGGGAGGCCGAGCTCGCCCACCTGCGCCACAATGCTCGCGTGGCCATCGACAATCGCCCTGGATCCGGGGATGGGTGGGTGACCCTCGACTCCGGACGTGTCGTCTGGGGACGCTTCGGCGCCGCCGGGATGCTGCTCTGCCATCGCGACGGGACCACCGATCGGCTACTCCTCGCTCGCCGGTCGCATTGGGTGCACGGGGGCAACGGCGAGTGGTCGGTGCCCGGCGGTGCCATCGACGAGCATGAGGACCCGGTGACTGCCGCGCTTCGCGAATTCGACGAGGAGATCGGCGCGGTCCCGACCGGCTGGCGCCTCGCGGGCATCCATGAGGTCGTGGTGCAGCCTGGTCTGTGGAGTTACCACACGTGCTGCGCGCTGGTCGATGAGCGACCGCACTACGACTCGACGCTGTCACCTGAGAACGACGAGGCAGCGTGGTGGGCCCTCGATGAACTGGACGATCTCCCGCTCTTCGCACCCTTCGCCGAGGCTCTGCCCTCGCTGATCGAGATCCTGTCGCGAGTGCGCTAACGGGCGCGAAGCTCGGCCAGCGGTACCTGCTCGATGATGGGCGCATAGGGGCCCATCGCCGTCGTCGCGAGCTGATTGAGGCTCACCTTCTGCGCAGAGAACTTGAACGACGCCTTCGGCAGGATATTGCGGAAGATGAGCAGGGCAGGGTCGTGCACCCCTGCCCCATTGAGCTCACCCCATTCGACGAAGGTGACGCCGCGGAACTTCGATCGATCGGCGATGGGCACCTGCTGGGGTGTGACCACCGCGATCGTGAAGCGCCCATTGGTGAGCATCACGTCCCGATCGCTGACGCAGTCCACGACAGGCAGCGGAGAGCGGTTGATGTTCTGACACAGCGACCAATAGCGCATGTCCTGCCGGACGCGGGGAGCCTTGCCCGTGACCAGCAGTACGCGATCCGGATCGTAGGCACGTTCAGCCACGAGGTACGACGTGTCATAACTCGGGTAGAAGCGCCCGCCGTCGGCGCGCATGAACTGGTCAGGGATGCCCGGCTGCGCGTCGAGGACGATGGGGTTGTCCGGCGGCCCGATCTGATTGCGCGCACAGGTCTTCAGGGACTCGCGGCGACCATCCTTCGTCTTGATGGAGACGGCCGGGAGCGCGCCCCCCGCAGCAGTCGATGTCTCCGATCGGTAGACGCGATAGATGACGACGGTCAGTTGCTGGCCCTCATTATCGAGGTCAGGCAATCGTCCCTGCGGAGGAACAAAGGGTTCCGCCCCCTGCAGGGTGTTGTCTCCCGGACGGCTCCGGGAAGTGGTTACCGTGACCGTCCACGTCCGCTTGCCGCCCTTGCCTTGCCGAGCCACCTGCTCGTCGTTGACGCTGTCGATGATCTGCCTATCCCGGTAGTTGTAGGTCTGGATCGACCAGTAGCGCGCTTTGGGATCGCGACCGGTGAAGATGAGTTCATCGCCCTTCTCGAGGAAGGCCGTCTGGACGAAGTACGCCGCATCGGTATCCGGCCACGAGTAGTTGGCACCCGAGGGGTAGTTGATGGGCCAGCCGCAGATGCGATTCGGGGCGCCCGGCTCAACGGGGGTGACGGGCACGAGCAGGAGAGCACTCGCGGGTGCCAGGCCGGCCCCGAGGGCAAGCCCGGTAGCGGCTGCCAGGAGGCGGACGGAAGGACGCATGCGCAGAGATTAGTCACTTGGCTGACGCGATGCGCGCCATTCCGGAAAGGGGGGTATCCATTTGATGGCCCCTGACCGCCTCACACCGAGAACTCCTCATTCATCAAGGGATGACGGAGAACTCCCCCTGTCCGTCGGCAATGCGACCGAGATTGAAGGTGAAGGTGCTGCCGTCGGCGACCGTCACGGCGCCTTCGGAGCTAAAGATGCCCGAACAGGTCGTGCTCCAGTCGCCGGTGACCCCCCCGCCTTGGTAGGGGTCGCTGCAGGAAACGGATGCGGGGGGAGCGGTGTATCCCACTTGCTGGATGTCCGTCCCAGACGAGATCCACACTGCCGCAATCGTGCAGGCAGAAACGTTCCTGCCTGTGCAGTAGTCCACCCCTGGGGCGCTGCTGGTGATGTACTGCGACCCTCCGTTCACACCTGCGGCCATTCCGATCGTCACAGGCAAGAAGAATCCGCCATAGTCCGCACCCAGTGCATTGGGCACGATGACGCCAATGGTCGCCATCGCCACTTCACCTACTGCCTCATCATTCGTCCATGTGCTGTCCACCTCAATGCTCGGGAAACTGAGCGTGCAGGTCGACAGGTTGAGTGCCACTCCCTCGGTTCCCGGACTGCCCGGGATGGGAAGGAAGATCGAGCAGTCCCCCAAACCTGTCCTATCGAACTCAACCGTGGTGACCATCTGCGGACCTCCGAGGTCCAGCGGTGGAGTCGTGGATGCAGGGTTGTAGTAGGTCCACCACCCTGAGAAGTTTCCTGGGGGAGGGTTGCCCTTGGGCGTGTACGACCACGCCTCAGACGAAACCTGGGAGGCCAGCGGGTAGTAGTACCCGACCGGCGAGTAGGGAGTGTCGTTAAACAGTTGTGGGCTCATATCAAAGTTCGTACCTAGCGTCTGTCCCCATAGGGTTGAGAAAGACACCTGCATGCCGAAGTTGGCGGCGAGGGATGTCGTGGTGTCCGCCCAGCTCACGGTCACCTCGTTGCCCTGGGCGTCCAAGCCGGTGATGGACGACGGGGGTGTCGATCCAGGGAAGTGATTGCTGCCCGTCTCACCCCAATTGCCGCAGGTCAGCGCGAAGTCACCCGCGGTCAGGCCTGCCGCGTTGCCGGCATTGGCCGCGTCGACTTGCCACCACGTCAGGGTGGGTGCTGTCTCGTCGCAGAGCATGAGATTGTTGATGACCGAGGACCCCATCGTGATGGTGCCCGTTTTATTGGAGTACGGCGACAGGGTGTTTCCGTCGTAGCAACTCCCGCCCACGGTGTCGTCCGGACTTGCATAGGCGACGCAACTCAGCGAAGTGTCATCACTCGGTGGCGGCGCACTCACCGCACCGCCCGAGGCTGTCGTGAGGATGGACGGACAGGTCGTGTCGTTCAAAGCGCCGTTCGCACCGAGCAGGCTGCCGGCAGATCCATACTCCGCGTCGTACGCCTGTAGCGTCTCCACGCACGTGCCGATGTTGCGCAGGCCGACGTACTGATACAGCACGGCGTTCGACATCCACGTCTCGCCGTTTGTCGAAACGCGCGGCAAGAGGCCCAGGGGGGACTTCGCCGGCAGTCCAGCGCCCTCGACAAACCTGCCGACGTTCGTGTCATCGAACACGGCGTTGATGTTGTGCGGGCCGCCCGTCGGATAGGCCTGGGGAGCGACCGGCACGTCGGAGATGGTGAAGCCGATGGCATTGCGATAGAGCTGATTGACGCGCGCGGCATAGAGCTGAGTGAGCGCCTTCTGGGCAGCGTTGTACACGGCTGCCTGTTGAGCAGCCGTAGGCGCCGAACCCAGCGTCTCCTGCAAGGCGGGATAGGAATACCAGGTGCCCGGCGCATCGCCGAGTGAGCTCAGAGCCGTACTGGGGGATCCACTGGTGTTGGCGCCGTTGTAGAAGTTGATCTGATTGACCAGGTACTCCATCTGGAACGCCTGCTGAAGCACCCCGAGCGACTCCTGGTAGAAGCTCGACAGCCCCTGGTTGTAGGAATCGAAGAGCGGCACCACGTTGGCACCATCATTGCGGTAGTTCTCGATCTCCGTCTGCAGTTGGACCGCCAGCGCGGAGTAAAGCAGGTACAGGTAAGACCCCGGATCAACCGATACACTCTTGTAGCAGTTGGGAATCGAGTCGTCAGCGGAAACCGGTGGCAGCAACGACGATCCGGAGCAATTCACCTCAGATCCGGAGATCTCATCAACATTGACCGGGAAGTTGCCGGAGGCCTCAACCCCGTTGGTGAAGGAGACGAGGGCCGCGAATACGGATGGTGATGCCGCAGAAGTGGACACCGATGCATCCGCGATAGGTGCAGCCGGACCGGACCAGAACTGGGCGTCTTGCATGAATCCGGTGAATTGATCCTGAATCTCCCCCGTCGAGACGTCGTAGTTTGCGGCAGCACTGCCGGCGATCTCCGACTGGGCGACGTACGCCTCCTGGATGAGCACATTCTGGGTCTTCTTCAGGTCGTCCTGCAACGACTGGATCTGCGATTCCTGGAAGCCCAACTGGGAGTTCACCAACTGGAACTCGGCCTCAAGGCAGGCGCTCCCCGCACTGGTCGCGGCATCGCCCGCATACGCGGCGGCATCGTTGAGTCCCGCAGCGAAGGCCGGTCCGGCAACGGGAATGAGCGAAACGAAGCCCGACGCGACGATGAGCCCGGTGCCCGAGTTCTGACTCATCACCGAGCCACAACTCTCATCGCCAGGGGAAGGGCCCAGATCCCCCGCGAATACATCGCCGAGATACCGCTGGTCAATGGGTCCCCTTGGGGAAGCCGGGCGGAAGGCGAAGGGCGCGCCGGTGTACTTCGGGAAGCGACCGGCGGCTCCGGTGCTCAGTCGATACGTGCCCGACTGACTCGGGAAGACGAGCGGGTTTTCGCCACGCGGCTTCGCAGTGCGCACCTTCTTCCAGCCGTTCGCGGT
>JAULZJ010000200.1:0-22352 GCA_032117435.1 Candidatus Nanopelagicales bacterium
GCAAAACGACGGACGTCGAACGCGCAAGCCCCAGCCGATCGTCAGAGCCGCAGGATGAAGTCCGCAGGGTCGCGCTCGGGTCGCGCACCCGGCTCCGCAGCGGGCCTGCCGATCGCGATGGCACCGAGCGGCTGCCACGACGCGGGGATATCGAGCACCTCCCGCACCACCTCGGGGCAGAACATCGTGGAGGAGATCCACGCCGCGCCCCAGCCGTCGGCGGCGAGGGCGACGAGGAGGTTCTCCACCGCCGCTCCGCCCGAGACGAGGAAGAGATCGCGTTCGAAGCCGGAGCGCCGGGCATCGGGGTAGGGATGCGGACCCTCGGCTATGTCGAGGAAGGGCAGGACCACCGCGGGTGCGGCCCACAGGATGTCCCCGCGCTTCACACGCCGCTCGATGGCGTCGTCGTCGAACCCATCGGCCGCGAGATCGGCGCGCCACTGTTGCCGCATCGCCGAGAGCAGCGCCTCGCGCCGCTCGTCGAGGACCACGAAGCGCCAGGGAGCGGTGTGGTGCGGTGCCGGTGCCGTGATCGCCATCGAGATCGCACGCGTCACCGCCGAAGCGTCCACGGCTTCGTCGCTGAAGTGCCGGATGGTGCGGCGCGAGGCCACGGCATCGCGAGCGCCCTCGCGTCGTGCTTCCGCAGACCCGAGAGAGAAGAGGTCCTCCTCGAGCGCTCGCACGCCCGAGACGGCACCGGGGCCGTCATCGGCGGACACGTGGCTACTCAGCCCACGCACGACTGCGACGGGGACTCCACCGGACTTGCCCTTGACGAGATCTGCCGCCGAGGCGATCTCATCGGCCACGGCGATGACGGTCGCCTCCATGGCTCGGCCCTGGGCGTCGGGGAGCCCTCGCAGGTCGTCGAGCACGGTCACTCCGGCAACGCCGATCGCGGAGTCGGTGAGGCCACTGCGCCAGGCGCGTCCCATGGTGTCGGTCACCACGACGCCGACGGAGAGTCCCGTGAGTTCGCGCAGTCCCTGCCGCAAGGCCCGCGCAGACGCATCCGGGTCGCGGGGGAGGAGCAGCACATAGCCGGAAGGCACATTGCTGGCATCGATACCGGCCGCTGCCAGCACGAGTCCGTGGTGCGTGCGCACGATTCGGGTGGTGCCCCGCGGGGTCACCTTGGTGGCGACGATGGCCGTGGCTTCCGCCGCGAGTGCCTCATCTCGCTGCTCTGCTGGGATGAAGCGGCCCTCCGCCTTGCTCACGATCTTGCTCGTCACGACGACGATGTCGCCATCGATCAGCCCGGTCGAACCATCCGGCCATGCAGCGCCAGTCAGCGCCTTCGCGATAAGTGCGGCGAGATCGTCGCCCGCGGAGATCTCGCCGATCCCGGCGAGTCCGATGACCTGGAGAGTCATGCCGATGGCCCCAGGCTCGAAGCGAGAGCCAGTGCGGCCTGCGCGATGGCGGCTGTGGCATCGATGTCGGCCATGAGCAGCGGGCGCGCCTCGCAGGCGATCCCGAGGGCCTGCACCGCGGGCACCGAGGCAGCATCGGAGTCGTCCATGAGCCAGCCATCCAGCACGCCATCGGCCGGTGCGCCCAGGGGGATGAGCGCTCGCCGCGGGCCGTAGTGGCGGGCTACGGCGGCCGCGTCGGTCGCCACGCCGATGGCGGCGAGGCAGGCATCGGCCATGCCACGTACGGGGCGACCACCGATGATCGGGGAGACGCCGACCACGGGAGCCGCCGTACGCTGCACGGCCTCGCGTATGCCGGGCACGCCCAGGATGGTGCCTACGGAGACAACGGGGTTGGAGGGCGGGAACACCACGATGTCCGCTCCCTCGATCGACTCGACCACGCCCGGACCGGGTTTGGCGTCGTCGGCTCCCACCAGGACGACGGCATGGGCGGGGATTGCGGCCCGGTAGCGCACCCACCACTCCTGGAAGTGGATCGCACGGCGAGCCGGGCGCCCGTCGTCGGTGCCGCCGTCGGGATCGTCGACGACGACATGCGTCTCCGCGCGCTCATCCGTCATCGGCAGGAGCCGTACGCCGGGCTGCCAGCGCTCGCAGAGCGCCTCCGTGATCGCCGAGAGGGGATAGCCGGCATTGAGCATCTGCGTGCGCACCAGGTGGGTGGCGATGTCCCGGTCACCGAGTCCGAACCACGATGGCTCCAGGCCGTAGACGGCGAGTTCGTCCTTGACCGTGAAGGTCTCGCCATCGCGCCCCCAGCCGCGCTCCTCGGAGATGCCATTGCCGAGGGTGTACATCACGGTGTCCAGGTCGGGGCACACGCGCAGGCCGTGGATCCAGATGTCGTCGCCCGTGTTGCCGATGACGGTGACCTCGGCATCCCCGGCCACGGCGAGCAGGCCGCGCAGGAAGCGGGCTCCGCCGATGCCACCGGCCAGGACGGTGATGCGGCGCACGGGATCGGACATGGACATAGGGTGACACGGTGCCATCACCACCGTCGGGGGTCGTCCGGGCACTCGCCCGCGCCCGTCGGGGTGCCGTGCTCACGCCGGAGGAGGCGACCTGGTTGCTGGGTGCTCGCGGGGATGCCCTCGACGAGCTCCTCGACGCCGCGAGCGCCCTGCGGGATCGTGGGCTCGAGGATGCCGGCCTCCCCGGTGTCATCACCTATTCGCCCAAGGTCTTCATCCCGCTGACCCGGCTATGCCGTGACCGGTGCCATTACTGCACCTTCGCCACAGTCCCGCATCGCCTGCCGGCGGCCTACCTCTCGCCCGACGAGGTCCTCGATATCGCGCGACGCGGTGCCGAACTCGGCTGCGCCGAGGCCCTCTTCACCCTCGGCGACCGTCCGGAGGAGCGGTGGCCCGCCGCTCGGGAGTGGCTCGACGAGGCGGGGTACGCCGACACGCTCGCCTACGTTCGCGCGATGGCGATCCTCGTGCTCGAGGAGACCGGACTCCTGCCCCATCTGAATCCGGGAGTCATGTCCTGGGAGGAGATGCGCCGCCTGCGTCCGGTCGCCCCGAGCATGGGAATGATGCTCGAGACCACGGCGGACCGCCTGTGGTCCACGCCGGGGGGACCGCATTTCGGCAGTCCCGACAAGGAGCCCCGGGTACGCCTGCAGGTCATCGAGGACGCCGGCCGCCAGGCGATCCCCTTCACCACCGGCATCCTCGTGGGGATCGGCGAGGCCGACGCCGAGCGGGCCGATGCGCTCTTCGCGCTGCGCGCTGCGCATCGCCGGCACCGCCATGTGCAGGAGGTCATCGTCCAGAATTTCCGCGCCAAGGACGATACGGCGATGCGCAGCGAGCCCGACCTCGAGCCGAGCGACTACCTCGCCACTCTGGCGACAGCGCGCATCATCCTCGGCCCCCACGTGCGCCTGCAGGCCCCGCCCAACCTGTCCGATGACCTCGGCGCGCTCCTGCGCGCAGGAGTCGACGACTGGGGAGGCGTCAGCCCGGTGACGCCCGACCATGTCAACCCCGAGCGACCCTGGCCGCACCTGGAGGCCCTGCGGGAGAGCACGGCAGCCGCGGGCTTCGATCTGCGCCCGCGCCTCACCGTCCATCCTCGCTACATCCGCGACGGCGAGTGGATCGATCCGCGCGTGCGCCCCCACGTCGACGCGCTCGCTGATGCCGACGGTCTCCTCGACCAGCCATGCCGCCCGGCCGGCCTGCCGTGGCAGGAGCCCGATGCGGACGACGGCGGCTACGCCGACTTCGCGGCGCGTGCTGCCGGCGGCCGCGTCGATCTCCACCTCGACATCGATGTCGCGGGTCGCCGTGCTGATCGACGGGCGGACTTCGCCGACGTCTACGGCGACTGGACGGAGGTCTCCGAGCGCGCACAGGTAATCCGATCCGCGCCGCAGCGGCTGCCATCGGATGTGCGTCGCGCCCTCGACATCGCCCACGCCGACCCCGCGCGGCTCGCCCACCCCGATCATCGCGCCGATGCGGTGGCGCTCATGTCGGCCGATGGCGATTCGCTCGATCTCGTGACGGCCCTGGCGGACGATCTCCGCCGGCAGACGGTCGGCGACGACGTGACCTATGTCGTGAATCGCAACATCAACTTCACCAACGTCTGCTACACGGGCTGCCGCTTCTGCGCCTTTGCCCAGCGCGCCTCCGACGTCGACGCCTTCACCCTCTCCCTGGAGGAGGTGGCCGCCCGCGTGCGTGAGGCCGTCGAGGCTGGAGCCACCGAGGTCTGCATGCAGGGGGGCATCCACCCCGACCTCCCCGGGACTGCGTATTTCGACCTCGCCCGCACGGTCAAGGCGGAGGCTCCCGCGATCCACCTCCATGCCTTCAGCCCCATGGAGGTCGTCAATGGTGCGTCGCGCACAGGCATGACCCTGCGCGACTGGCTCGTCGTTGCCCGCGAGGCCGGCGTCGACTCGCTCCCGGGCACTGCGGCGGAGATCCTCGACGATGACGTGCGCTGGATCCTCACCAAGGGCAAGCTCCCGGCAGCCACGTGGATCGAGGTCGTCAGCACCGCCCACGACATCGGCCTGCGCACGACCGCCACGATGATGTACGGCCACGTCGACGAGCCACGCCACTGGGTCGAGCACCTGGTCACCCTGCGCGGGATCCAGGAGCGCACCGGTGGCTTCACGGAGTTCGTCCCGCTGCCCTTCGTCCATCGCAGCGCGCCGCTCTACCTCGCGGGTGTGGCGCGACCCGGTCCGACGGCCCGTGACAATCGCGCGGTGCACGCCATGGCCCGGATCATGCTGCACGGCGCTATCGACCACATCCAGTGCTCCTGGGTCAAGCTCGGTGACGATGGCTGCCGCACCATGCTCGCCAGCGGAGCCGATGACCTCGGGGGGACCCTCATGGAGGAGACGATCAGTCGCATGGCGGGGTCCGAGCACGGCTCCGCCAAGACCGTCGAGGACCTGCGCGCGCTCATCCGATCGGCTGGGCGGACACCGCGGGAGCGGACGACGGGGTACGGCGTACCCCGCTCGGGTGGACCCGAGCGGGAAGGGGTCCCCCTCCCCGCCATGGGGGCACCCTGAGGCCCGGGCTTGACGTGAGGGGCCAGGACCTATGTAATGACACCGGTGTTATTTCCGGACGCGGGACCAGCCTGCGCCCCAGGGAGGGAGGTCGGCAGTGGGTGAACACGTACTGCTGCCGTTGACCACCGCGGAGACCGCCGAGGCCATGGAGTGGCAGGAGCAAGCCCTCTGCGCGCAGACAGACCCCGAGGCGTTCTTCCCGGAGAAGGGCGGCAGCACCCGCGAAGCCAAGCGCGTGTGCCTGTCGTGCGAGGTGCGCGGCGATTGCCTCGAGTACGCCCTCGCCAATGACGAGCGCTTCGGCATATGGGGCGGCCTGTCCGAGCGCGAGCGGCGCCGGCTGAAGAAGCAGGCGGTCTGAGCGGACGTCACCGCGTCACGGCTGTCATCGTCGCTCGTGATGGCGCGGTCTGGCTGCCCGCGGTCCTCACGGTCCTCGGCGGGCAGACTCGCCATCCCGATTCCATCGTCGGCGTCGACGTCGCATCCTCGGACTCCAGTGCACGCATCCTGTCGGAGTCGCTCGGCGCTGACCGCGTCGTGTCGGTCGACGATCCCGACACTGGATTCGGAACCGCCGTCGCTGCCGGCCTCGCCTCCGGAGTCCTGAAGTCCGATAGCGACGAGGCCTTCGACATCGAGACCACGGAGTGGATCTGGCTGATCCACGACGACGCCGCCCCGGCCCCCACGTGCCTGGAGCACCTGCTCGCCGCCGCCGATGCCCATCCCCGCGCGGCGATCCTCGGACCCAAGTCCCTCGGCTGGCACGACCGGCGGCTCCTGTTGGAGGTCGGCTTCAGCGTCACGGGGGCCGGCCGCAGGGTCACCGGCCTCGAGCGCCGCGAACACGACCAGGGTCAGCACGACGAGCGCAGTGAGGTGCACGCCGTGGGATCGGCGGGCATGCTCGTCCGCCGGGATGTCTGGGATGCCCTCGGCGGCTTCGACCCGCAGCTCCCCCTCTACCGCGATGATCTCGACCTCTGCTGGTGCGCCTGGCGAGCCGGCCACGAGGTGCGCGTCGTCCCCGATGCTGTCGTCCATCACCGCGAGGCGTCGTACCACGGCCGTCGCGAAGGGTCATCGCTCCCTGGGCGCGGTCACCGGCTCGACCGACGCTCCGCCCTGCTGGTGCTCATGGCTCAGGCACCCGGGTGGCGCCTGCCCTTCACCGCTCTTCGACTCACCTTCGGCTCTCTGCTGCGCTCCCTCCTCTACCTCCTCGGCAAGGATCTACGCCGTGCCAGCGATGAGGTGGCCGCGATCGGCTCCTTCATTGCCCATCCGGGGCGGCTCGCCGCGTCGCGGCGTCGTGTCGCTGAGACAGCGACCCTGAGCTCGCACGAGGCTGTCGGCGATCTCCGCCCGGGCGCGTGGTCGCAGGCGCGCGCTGCAATCGAGGCCCTGAGCGGCATCGTCGCCTCGGGCCGATCGCAGGACACGTCTCTCGGCGGTGCGATCGAGTCCGGTCCCGTCTCCGATGACGCGGACATCTTCGAAGACCCGGCAGACGGCTTCGTGCGTCGGTCGCTGGGCAGGCCGGCCGTTGTCATGGCACTCGTCCTGCTCATCGCCGCCGGGATCGCCGGCCGTGCGCTGTGGTGGGGCGACGGCACCCTCTTCGGCGGTGCACTGCTGCCGAGTCCCGAGGGTGCCGGGGACCTCTGGGCGGCTTACACCGACACCTGGCACGACGTCGGCCCTGGCTCCACCGTGCCCGCAGCTCCGCTCACGGCACTCCTCGCGACCCTGGCCACGATCGCCCTGGGCAAGGCCGGGCTGATGGTCGGACTGCTCCTCTTCCTGGCCGTGCCCGCGGCGGGCCTGAGCGCCTGGTGGTCGATGCGCGGAGTAGTGCACGCGCGAGGTCCGCGCGTATGGGCAGCCTTCGCCTACGCCCTCCTGCCCGCGCTGACCGGGGCCGTCGCTACCGGGCGGCTCGGGGCGATGATCGCCATCATCCTCCTGCCGGCACTCGCTCGGGTCGTCGTACGTGCCCTGGGCGGGGCACCGAGTCTCGGTCCTCCCACTGGGCGCACGCCGTGGGGTGCGGCGCTCCTCGCGGCCGTCGTGGTGGCGTGCGCGCCTACGACCTGGCTCCTGCTGCTGCTCTCGGTCATCGCGGCGCTCGTGGCGGCAGGCATGGCGTCATCGCTGCGTCGCGACCTCGTGCTGAGATCTGTCGCGATCCTGGTGGTGCCCCTCGTGCTGCTCATGCCGTGGTCGCTTCACGCCGTATCCAACCCTGCGCTCTTCGTCACCGACCTGGGGCTGCGGGTCGACCTGCCGGTCGTGTCAGCTCCCTCCCTGCTGCTCCTCGATCCCGGTGGTCCGGGCACGCCTGCGCCGTGGGTGATGCTGGGTGTCGTCATCGCCGCGCTCCTGGCCGTGCTGCGCCCCGCCACTCGCCTGGCGGTGCTGTGGGCGTGGGGTGCTGCCCTCGTCGCACTCGTGCTCGCGCTGATCCTCACGAGAGTGCCTGTCCAGCCGCCGTCGGCAGAGGAGGCGCTGTCGGTGTGGGCGGGGGTCCTCACCGCCGTCATGGGTGCGGCCTTGATCCTGGCTGCGGCGGTCGCCGCGGACGGACTGCGCGCCAGCATGGCCGAGGCCGCCTTCGGCTGGCGACAGCCTGTCGCCGGTGCGACCACCGTCCTCGCGGTGCTCACTCCCGTGCTCGCACTGATGTGGTGGCTGCCCGGTGCAGGGGATCCAGTGCGTCGAGGCGATCCGGTGGTCCTGCCCCCCTTCGTCATCGCTGAAGCGATCGGACCCGAGGCGCCGCGCACCCTGCTGCTTGCGCCCGCCAACGACGCGCGCGTGGACTATGCGCTCGTCAATGGCACCGGCCCGCGCCTCGGCGACGCCGAGGTGGAGCCACCCGCTGAGGACTGGGCGGAATTGGACCGACTCGTCGCCGGTCTCGTCTCGGGTCGCGGCGGTGACGAGGTCAACGGCCTCGCGGCCTACGCCGTGCGCTACGTCGTGCTCGAGCAAGCCGAGACCGAGGCCCGCGGCCTTGCGCGCAGCTTGGACTCGGTGCCGGGTCTGCGTCGCGTGGCGGGTGGCGAGGGCGAAGTGCTGTGGCGGGTCGAGACTGAAGCGAGTCGCGCGGTCCTCGTCGATGCCGACTCCCGCGCCACCCCGCTGCCCCTGGTGCGACTTTCCTCTGCCGAGCCCTTCTTGGACACGACCCTCGCTGTCGCGGCGGCGCAGGTACGCCTGGCCCAGACGGCTGATCCGGCCTGGCGCGCGAGCATCGACGGTGCCGCCCTCGCTGCGGTGCCCGAGGCTGCGGATGGCGCTGTCTCCGGGCTTCAGGTCTTCGATCTGCCCGCGGCCGCCCAGGGCCAACTCGTCGTCAGCATCGACGATGGCCCTCGGACTCGCTGGCTGTGGGCCCAGGTGGTGGCATGGCTGGTGGTCACAGTGCTTGCGCTGCCGGCACGTCGTTCGGCCGGTGACGACGATGCCGACGCCGACATCGATCCCGACGGCGAGGCTGTGCCCGACGGCGAGGAGAGCCGCGAGGGGCTTCAGCAGCACGACGCGCATGGGGAGGTCGCGCGATGAGCGAGTTGCCTCCGGCCGAGGAGAGACGACGACTGCGCCGTCGCCGGACCCGCACGGATGCGGCGCCACCCTCGGATCCTGGCGCATGGCGCACGTTGGGCATCGTGGCTGCGTCCATCGTGGTGGTGGTGGTCGCTGGCGTGCTCGTGCCGATTCCGGGCGCCGAGGAAAGTGCCTCCGGTGATGTGCAGCCGGTCGACTCGTCGACCGCGGTATGCCCGGAGCCCGGATCGGTGGATGGCTCCCTCACGACATCGCTGATCACCGTCATCCCCGGCCAGCCCGGCCAGGCTCGCGCGGGTGAGGCGGCCATCGGATTCCTCGAGGGTCCCGACAGCGATGGATCGGGAGCCGTCGAGGACACCGATACCAGCGGCACGGACGCGGAGTCGCGGGGCCAACTTGAGCAGCCCGGCGACGTCGCGCAGGTGGTGTCCGGCTCGGGGCGACTGCCCGCGCTGGACGTGCGCACCTACGGTGGCCTCGCCCCGGGCCTGGTCGCCGCCCAGGTGACGCGTGACTCCTTCACCCGCGGTCGTGGCCTGTCGAGCCAGCCCTGCCTCGCGCCGGGCACGACGTGGTGGTTTGTCGGCGGTGGATCGACCGCGGGCCGCGAGTCCGCCCTCGTGCTCGTCAATCCGGAGGAGACTCCGGCTGAGGTCGAGGTCGCGATCAGCGGTCCGGACGGACCGGTATCGACACCGCGACTGCGCGGGCTGGTCGTCGAGCCGAGCAGTCGCGTCGTCGTACGCCTGTCGCGCGAGGCCCCGCGCCTCACGGCTGCCGCGTGGCGTGTCACGGTCCGGCAGGGCCGGGTCGCGGCTGCGATGTCCGACAGGGAAGCGGATGGATTCGTGCCGCGCGGCGCGGACTGGATCCCGGCGACGATCGATCCCGCGACGCGGGTGCTCGTGCCTGGCGTCCAGGGCGGCGACGGCGGCCGGCAGCTCCTGGTTCACGCCCCCGGTGATCTCACTGCCACCGTGAGGGTACGTCTCATCACGGCACAGGGTTCCTTCGTCCCCGCCGCGACCCCGGAGATCGAGGTGCCGGGGGGCACGGTGGTCGCTGTGGATCTCGACTCGAGCCTGCAGGGCGACGATGCCACGGTGGACCTGCAATCCGACCAGCCGATCGTCGCCGGGATGAGGCAGCGCCACCCCGCTGTCGATGCGTCAGTCGGCGCACTCGAGGACATCTCCTTCACGGCAGGTGCGGCTCCCGTCACGAGTATCGCTGCCGTGACGGGCTTGCCCGCAGAGCGGAGCACCGGGGTGACCGTGTGGATCACGGCACCTGATGATGTCATCGAAATCGAGCGCGCTCCGATGCCCGATGCGGCGTCCGGCGAGACGCAGATGCCGGACATGGACATCTCCGCGAGTCCGTCGCTCGATGACTCGGCAGCGGCCTCGTCGAGCACGGGGGCCGATGACGGGCCCGTCGCCTCCGTGACCCTAAGCATCCTCGCCATCTCGCCGGAGGGTGAGCCATTGGACGCGGGGGAGGACATCGTCGTGAGCGTCCCCCGCGGCCGGCTCGTCGCCGTCGATATCCCCCGGGCCGAGGGGGCAGCGTGGATGACCGTGGTCGCCACCGTGACCCAGGGCGAGGTGGTCATCGCTCATCGGGCGCTCCGCCGGAACAAGGATGGCTCCCTGGTCACGGGCTACCCCTGGCGCCCGCTGCGTAGTTCGGTCGTCGTCCCTCGAGCGGTGCCCGATCCCGGGTTGGCCGTCGCGGGCTGAGCCGACCCGGCGGACACCTCCGGCGTGGCATCGACGTGAGCCCGCCGTCGGGCGGTAGCGTCCCCGTTCGTGGGCTACCGACGCCGCTGTTCGCGCGTGACGTGCGGACGCGCTGCTGATTCGACGCTGACCTACGTCTACGCCGATTCCACCGCTGTCCTCGGCCCGCTGTCGTCGAGTCCCGATCCGCACTGCTACGACCTGTGCGAACTCCATGCCGGGCGCCTCACTGCTCCTGTCGGCTGGCAGGTCGTGCGTATTGAGCCCGACCCCGCAGGCCTTGGGCCGAGCGGCGACGATCTCGAGGCGCTCGCCAACGCCGTGCGTGAGGCTGCAGCGTCGAGCGAGCGGAGTGCGACGCTCTTCGATGACCTCGAGTCGAGGACTGCGGTGGGTGCTGAGGGCACGCGGCGCGGGCATCTGCGCTCCATGCCCGCGGGTTACGACTCCGAGGGGTGACCGGGATGGCCGGATCCCCCGGCGACCCGCGCGATGCCACGCACCTCGACGCGGTATTCAAGGCATATGACGTCCGAGGGCTCGTGCCCGAGCAGTTCGACGCTGATCTCGCGCGGCGCACGGGGGCGGCCTTCGCCGAGGTCCTGGGCGTACGCACCGCCGCGGGTGGACCCGGCGCGGTCGTCATCGGCCAGGACATGCGACCCACCGGGGACGAGTTGGTCGCGGCGTTCGCTGACGGCGTGTGTGCCCAGGGCTGCGATGTCGTGCGCATCGGCCTGACCAGCACCGATGGGCTCTACTTCGCGTCGGGGCACCTCGGACTGCCGGGTGCGATGTTCACGGCTAGTCACAACCCTGCGGAGTACAACGGCATCAAGCTGTGCCGCGCGGGCGCCGCCCCGGTCGGCATGGAGTCCGGTCTGCGCCAGATACGCGATCTCGTCGAACGAGGAGTCCCCGACTACTCCGGCCCCAGCGGCACGGTCACGCGGATGGACACCATGCCGGCCTATGCCGCCTTCTTGCGCGAACTCGTCGATCTGTCGGCCATACGACCGCTCACGGTGGTGATCGATGCCGGCAACGGCATGGCAGGCCTCACCGCCCCCGCGGTGCTCGGGACGGCCGCGGGACTGCCGCGGCTTCCGCTGCAGATCAGCCCCCTCTACTTCGAACTGGACGGGACGTTCCCCCATCACGAGGCCAATCCCATCGATCCCGCGAATCTCCGCGACCTCCAGGCGGCGGTGATCGCGGAGGTTGCGGACATCGGCCTCGCCTTCGATGGCGATGCCGATCGGTGCTTCGTCATCGACGAGCGGGGTATCGCCGTGTCGCCGTCGGCCATTACCGCCCTGATCGCGGCCCGCGAACTGCAGCGCCATCCCGGCGCGACCATCATCTACAACTGCATCAGCTCGCGCACCGTGCCCGAGGTCATCGCGGAGTGCGGCGGCGTGGCCGTGCGCACGCGCGTCGGGCACTCCTTCATCAAGGCGCGCATGGCAGAGACCGGGGCCGTCTTCGGCGGTGAGCACTCCGGCCACTTCTACTTCACGGACTTCTGGCGGGCGGACTCCGGGATGCTCGCTGCCATGCACGTGCTCGCCGCACTGGGCTCCGCGCCGGCGGGCACGACGCTGTCTGCGCTGCTCGCGGAATACGACCGCTATGTGGCCAGCGGCGAGATCAATTCGGTCGTGGCGGACGCCGCGCAGGCCGCGGATCGGGTCCGTCGAGCCTTCGAGCAGCGACTGGGCCTGGGCTTCGATGACCTCGACGGCATGACCGTCTCCGCCGAGGACTGGTGGTTCAATCTCCGACCGAGCAATACCGAACCGCTGCTCCGGCTGAACGTCGAGGCGGTGGATAGTGGCACCATGGAGGCTGTTCGCGACGAGGTGCTCGCCATCGTCCGCTCCTGAGGAGGACTTCCGTGCCGGAGACACTGGGCTTGGACCCTTTGCTGCTTGAGATCCTCGCGTGCCCCTGCGATGCCCACGCTCCGCTCGACGTCGATGTGCCGCGGCAGTTGCTCATCTGCACCGTCTGCCGTCGTGGATTCCCCGTGCGGGACGGCATCCCGGTGATGCTCCTCGATGAGGCAGTCCCACCGGTCGACTGATGCCGCACATCGTCGCGGGCGCGCTGAAGGACTATGACTGGGGCATCGTCGATGGCCTCGCTCGCTGGCATGGATCGACAGGGGCCCCCCAGGCCGAGCTGTGGTTCGGCACGCATCCGTCGGGCCCGACACTCGTAGTCGCCGGCCCCGACGCGGGACGTGCGCTCGCCGATCTGGACGAGCACCGAGGCATGCCCCTGGTCAAGCTGCTGGCAGCGGGAAGCCCGCTGTCGATCCAGGTGCATCCTGATGCCGAGCTCGCCGATCGTGGCTGGTCGGCCGGGTCCGGACTCTTCGCCGACGATGCGGAGAAGTCGGAGATGCTCGTTGCCCTGACACCCTTCGATATCCATGCGGGCTGGCGAGCGCCGAACGCGGCCGCTGCAGCCCTGGGCGGTGCCGGTGTCGATGCCCACGTCATCGATCTCGTTCGCGCGGGCGACCACGTGGAAGCGATCCGGCACATGCTCGCCGAGGGGACTCCGGGCGCGGCGGCCCGCATCGTCGATGCGGCACGGGAGGCAGGCTGGCCCGACGCTGACGTCACGGCACTCGAACGTGTCGTCGAGGCATTCCCGGGTGACCCGGGAATTCTCGTCACCACCCTCCTCGGCCACGACATCCTCCCGCCTGGCCACGCCGTCGCCGTAGCCGCAGGCATCGTGCACTCCTACGTCGGTGGGCTCGGAGTCGAGGTCATGACGAGTTCCGACAATGTGCTGCGGCTCGGGTTGACGAGCAAGGCCGTGGCTGTCGAGCACGCGCTGGCGGCGGTGAGGCCCGATCGTGCGCCCGAGCGACTCATCGGTGCCATCGGTGATCTGCTGGCACCGACAGGCATGCCTTTCGATCTCGTGCTGGCGGATGGTCCACGCGAATTACCCGCCGGACGGCACCGCGTGGTGCTGGCATGGGAGGGAGCAGTGGCGATCTCGTCGGGCCCGGGCGCTGGCGAAATTGTGCGGGAGGGGCAGGCCGCGGTGTGGGCTCCGGATGAGGGGGCGACCACGGTGACTCCGGCGGGGATCGCCATCGTGGTCACCGGGGACGCCTGAGGTCCGCTCAACTCCCCGGGTACGCCGGACTCGTGCCCTCGGGTCCCAGTCGCCAGGGACCGGACGTGTAGGTCCAAATCCGTTGCTCACCGGTGGCGACGAGGATGGGGGCGCCGGGGGCCGCGGCGACGCGAACTGCGTCCGGGGGCGCGCCGAGGGAGCGCACCTGACCGCGCGTGAGGTCGATCTCGAAGATCGAGGGTGGCCCGGCACCCTCGACCCCCAGGGCGATGAGGCGATCGTCGTCGGCCCACGAGACGTCGGTGACCGTGGTGAGGCGGTTGTCGACGCGCACAGGCGTCTCCACGCGGGGAGCCCCCTCGCGCACCGTGATGATCGCGAGCATGACGAAGGTCCTCGGCCCGCGCCGCACGATCAGGGCGATCCGCGTGCCATCGCGGCTTATTGACACCGACTCGAGTTGAGCCTTCGGATTCAGGCCGTCTACTTGCACGACCACGGCTTGACCTGTCTCGTTCACGCGGCGTAGTTGACCGTCCGGGCCGACCACCCACGCCTCATCGCCGCGGCCGAAGGACGGCCGTGACTGACCGGGCTCGTCAGGTCCGGGCACAAGACTGGCGCCTGCGAAGACCGATCCCAACCACAGGCGCCCGTCGGCGTCCAGGCCTGCGATCTGATCCCCGCGCAGGGAGACGGCCACGTTGTCTAGCGCCGGGCTCCCGAGCCCGGCACCTCCCGGGATGGGTAGTGGCGGTGTTCGATCGAGATCGACCACCCGCCCGCTGATCACGGCGAAGGCCGAATCGCCGCCCGGCAAGGCATTCGGGTTGAAGCTCGGCCATGCGTCCATGGGTTGCGGGTTGACCGTCCCGGGGACGTCAAGTACCTGACCACCGGCGTTGAGGTCGAGGAAGCGCACCCCTGGAGCCTGGCGCAGGCTCCAGGCGAGCTGCGCGGAGAAGGCCCTGCGGGTCTCCTCGTCCGCGAGTCGGATCTGGGGATCGAGGTCCACCCGCGCGACCCCGTCGACGACGGGTACGGCATCGACGGCCAGGGCGGTGCCGTCCGGGAAGCCTGTCCTCACGGCTGGTGCGAGCCACTCGGTGGGACCTTGCAGGAGCGCTCGGGTGATAGCCGTGGCGGGGGTCGGGCCGTCGACGGGGAAATAGCGCGGATCGGGCACCAGCGTGGTGAAGGAAGGATCGAGGAAGAAGACCTCGAAGACGCGGAAGGCGCGCTCGACGTCGGAGCGCGAGAGCAGTAGCCCCTGGGGCGGTACCGCAATGCGCCAGGTGCCGTTGATGAAGTCCAGTCGGAAGGTGACATCGATGAGATCACCCGGAGTGCCGACGTCGTAGTGGCCTTCCTCGTCGATCTCGCCCACCCGTGTGGCCGTCATGTCGATGTCTGTCAGGCCGTCCGGCACGATCGTGGGTACGCCGTCGTAGACCGTGACACTGGCCGAGGGATCCCAGTTGGCAGCGGCGTCGGTGGTGAGGTACTGACGGGCGACCGCATGATCGTCATCGAACGATGCCGATGCCTGCAGAAAGCCGGAGACGATCTCTGTCGGGGTCATGTCGGCCTGAGGTGGACGTGCGATGACGCGAATGACCTGATTCGTGCCTTCGACTCCGACCTCGGCTCCCTGCTGAATGGGCCCACTCGTGGGAATCGTCGCGCAGGCAGCGACGAGGGGGAGTGCTGCAGCCAGCAAGGCGAGGCGCGTGCCCGTCACGTGCGCACCTCCGCGGGTGAGCTGTCGGACTCGACGTCCGCCTCGATCGGCTCCGGTCGACCAGGCACGAGGGGGAGGGGCGATTGCTCGAGGAAGATGTCGGCGCGGCAGGGAAGGGTGAGCCGGAAGCAGGCTCCCGCTCCCGGCTGCCCCCACGCCTCGAGCCAGCCGGCGTGCAGTCGGGTGTCCTCCATGGCGATGGCCAGGCCGAGTCCGGTGCCCCCCGTGGTCCGGGCCCGAGCGGGATCGGCGCGCCAGAAGCGATTGAAGACTTGGGCGATGTCCCCTTCGGCAAGGCCTACCCCGTGGTCGCGTACCGTGACGGCGACCGCGGCGCCGTCCGACGCCACGGTGACCTCGATGGGCTGCCCCTCGCCATGCTCGATGGCGTTGTCGAGCAGGTTGCGCAGGACGCGACCGATCCGGCGTGGATCGCACTCGACGGGGCACGGATCCGCGAGGGCCGCCACGACGACGTCACTGCCGCGGCGCTCGGCGAGGGGTCGACTCGACTCCACCGTCCGTCGTACGAGCGATGTGAGGTCGACTGTCTCCAGGTCGAGGACGGCCGCGCCAGCGTCATAGCGCGAGATCTCCAGGAGGTCTCCCAGCAGATTCTCGAAGCGGTCCAATTGCGTCTGCAGCAACTCGGCCGATCGCGCCGTGGGGGGATCGAGATCAGCCCGATTCTCGAAGAGCAAATCGGCTGCCATCCGGATAGTCGTGAGCGGCGTGCGCAACTCGTGGGAGACATCCGAGACGAAGCGCTGCTGCACTGCGGAGAGTTCCTCGAGTCGATGGATCTGCTGCTCGAGGCTGGCAGCCATGTCGTTGAAGGCCATAGCAAGGCGCGCCAGGTCATCCTCGCCACGCACCTCCATGCGCTCGCGCAGGTGACCGTCGGAGAACTGCTCGGCCACGCGCGCGGCTGAGCGCACCGGTGTCACCACCTGTCGCGTGACGATGGCGGCCACGATGCCGAGCAGCGCCACGAGCAGGATCCCGGTGCCGATGACGGTGCTGCGCACGAGGTCGAGGGTGCTGGCTTCATCGGTCAGGGGGAAGAGGTAGTAGAGCTCGTAGGTGCCCACATCCGTGACAGCAAGTGGTGCCCCGACGACGATGCCGGGTGCGCTTCTCCCGTCGAGGTAACGGATCTCGGTGTAGGTCCATGACTGCCGCTCCGTGAGCAGCACTGCCGCGCGCAGTTGCGGGGGGACGCTGGCGTCCGAGACCAAGTTGGTGCCTCGCTCCGGGGCGGCGCCGTCGGTCTCCCCGGCAAGCATGAGCACGTCGTACTGGGGCGGGTTGCCGGCGCGCGATGCCAGGGACGCCACGATGGTGTCGACCACGCTGGCGGGCGATGAGGTGTTCGCTCCCGACGCAGCCGCAGCCGAGATGCGCTGGGCATCGATGAGTCCGGCACTTGCCTCCGTGACCGCGGTCCGCTCAGCCGCGTCCAAGAGTCCTGTCGTCACGCGGGACAGCAGGAGGAGGCCCAGGACCGTCATGACGACGATCGAGAGGAGCAGCGTCGTGAGCGTGACCCGCAGGAGCAGGGACCGACGCCAGGGGGCCGTGAGCGAGGACAGGGCCGATGCAGCCCTCGGAGTCGGAGGACTCGTCGGGCCGACTGTCATGGCGGGCCGGCCTTGTATCCCACGCCGCGCACGGTGAGCACGATCTCAGGATGCTCCGGATCGTGCTCGATCTTGGCGCGAAGGCGCTGCACGTGGACGTTGACCAGTCGGGTGTCGGCGGCGTGGCGGTAGCCCCACACCTCTTGGAGCAGCACTTCGCGCGTGAAGACCTGCCACGGCTTGCGCGCCAAGCACACAAGCAGATCGAACTCGAGCGGAGTGAGCGGGACGATGCGATCACCGCGACGGACAACATGCCCTGCGACGTCGATCGTCACGTCGCCTATCTCGAGAGTACCGGTGGATGGCTCGTCGCTCCGACGCACGCGAGCCCTCAGGCGCGCCACCAGCTCCTTGGGCTTGAAGGGCTTGACGATGTAGTCATCCGCACCGGACTCGAGGCCGAGCACGACATCGACAGTGTCGTTCTTGGCCGTGAGCATGACGATGGGCACGCCCGATTCGAGGCGGATGGCGCGGCAGATATCGATGCCGTCCATGCCCGGGAGCATGAGGTCGAGCAGGATGATGTCGGGGCGGGAGTCGCGGAATGCCTGCACCGCCTCGGTGCCGTCGGTGCAGAAGACCGGATCGAAGCCCTCCCCGCGCAGCACGATGCCGAGCATCTCCGCCAGGGCGACGTCATCGTCGACCACCAGGACTCGTCCTCTCACGAGCCCATGGTGTCATCCCACGAGCAGGAATGCTGCCCCTGGCAGGTTGTTGACCGCGTGAGCCACGATGGGCGCCCCCAGGCTCCGGGTGCGCCAGCGCAGGATCCCCAGCACGAGACCGCTGGCGAGCAGGATCGGAGCGCGCATGGGCTCGAGGTGGAAGAGGCTGAAGGCCACGGTGGTGATGGCGATGACCCAGGCTGTACCGATGCCCCGCTTCGCCAACGCGTTGTACGCCATGCCCCGGAAGGCGATCTCCTCGGCAATGGGTGCGCCAATGGCCACGCAGAGGGCGAAGGCGACCACTGCGAGGAGTGGACCATCAGCCCGGAGTTGCTCGCCCACCTCGCCGGCGGCTGAGGTGAATTCGCCGAAGATCGCCTGAAGGGCCACCGCGATAGTGCCGCCTGCCAGGAGCGCGGCGATCCCGCCGATCACTCCCCAGCCCAGGTCGCGCCATGTCAGGCGAATCCCGAGGTCGATCACGGGCCCGTTGCCCTGGAAGGCCGTGGTGAGCAGCGGCCAGCCGGCGAGGGCGACCCAGGGGACGCTGATGCCGAGGAGGAGCAGCCAGGGGAGCGGCAGGTTGAGCAGGGTGCCCCCGACGGCGACTACGACGGAGAGCAGCACGAAGCCGAGCAGCGGGATGATCGCGTCCGGGATTCCCCAGCGGGGTGGGATGAGCCAGCGACCCCGGGCGAGGGCGATGTCGACGGTGACGGGGCAGCCTGCGTAGTCCGCGGGGGCCCGCCGGGGTCCAGCACCGGGCTGCACCCATGCCTGCGGAAGGGGCTGCCGGTCGCTCACCTCTTTACCCTAGGTGAGACGGGGTGCACACCCGCAGGCGTGCACCCCGTCCTGGGAGAGTTCGGCGCAAGTGCGGCAGCGCTCAGTAGCGGTAGTGATCGGGCTTGTAGGGGCCGGCGACGTCGACGCCCATGTACTCCGCCTGATCCTTGGAGAGCTCGGTGAGGTGCACACCCAGTGCGTCGAGGTGGAGACGGGCGACCTTCTCGTCGAGGTGCTTGGGCAGCGTGTAGACGCCCAGGGGGTACTCATCCGGACGCGTGAAGAGCTCCAGCTGAGCAAGCACCTGGTTGGTGAAGGAGTTGGACATCACGAAGGACGGATGACCCGTGGCATTGCCCAGGTTGAGCAGCCGGCCCTCCGACAGCACGATGATCGAGTGCCCGTCGGCGAAGGTCCACTCGTCTACCTGCGGCTTGATGGTGCGGCGCACGACGCCCGGCGTGCGGGCGAGCCCGGTCATGTCGATCTCGTTGTCGAAGTGACCGATGTTGCCCACGATCGCCTGGTGCTTCATGCGAGCCATGTGCTCCGCGGTGATGACGTCCTTGCAGCCGGTGGCCGTGATGAAGATATCGGCACTGTCGACGACATCCTCGACCGTCGCGACCTGGTAGCCGTCCATGGCTGCCTGCAGCGCGCAGATGGGGTCGATCTCGGTGACGATGACGCGGGCACCCTGACCGCGCAGCGAGTCCGCGCTGCCCTTGCCCACGTCGCCGTAGCCGAAGACGACGGCAACCTTGCCGCCGATGAGCACGTCGGTGGCTCGGTTGATGCCGTCGACTAGCGAGTGGCGGCAGCCGTATTTGTTGTCGAACTTGGACTTGGTCACCGAGTCGTTGACGTTGATCGCCGGGAAGAGCAGGCGACCATCGCGCATCATCTCGTAGAGGCGGTGCACGCCGGTGGTCGTCTCCTCGGTGACGCCGCGGATGCCCTCACCGATCTTGGTCCAGCGCTGCGGGTCCTCGGTCAGTGAGCGGCGCAGGACCTCGAGGATGACGGCGTACTCCTCGGAGTCATTGGGGTCAGTGCTGGGCACCACGCCCGTCGCCTCGAACTCAGTGCCCTTGTGGACGAGGAGCGTGGCATCGCCACCGTCGTCGAGGATCATGTTGGGGCCGCCACCATCGGGCCACATGAGGACCTTCTCGGTGCACCACCAGTACTCCTCCAGCGACTCGCCCTTCCAGGCGTAGACCGGGACGCCGCGCGGATCCTCCGGCGTGCCGTCAGGGCCGACGACGACAGCCGCCGCCGCATGATCTTGGGTGGAGAAGATGTTGCACGATGCCCAGCGGACTTCGGCGCCGAGTGCGACGAGGGTCTCGATGAGGACCGCGGTCTGCACGGTCATGTGCAGCGAGCCCGTGATTCGAGCGCCCTTGAGCGGCTGGCGCGGGCCGAACTCCGTGCGCATGGCCATGAGGCCGGGCATCTCGTGCTCGGCGAGGCGGATCTCGTCGCGGCCGAAGGCAGCGAGGGAGAGGTCGGCGACCTTGTAGTCGGGGATGGTGGAAACGGACATGACGGTGCACCTCGTAGGAAGTGGAGGGGCCGGCGGACGTCACGAGGCTTCGATGGTCCGGCGGGCGTGGGAGCAGCCTACCCCGCCGGGAGTCCACAGGCACATCGCCGGACAGCTGTCCACGGGTGCGCGGCGTCGCTTCCGCGGCGAGCCGCGGGGCAGTCCCCTGGGGCATGGACTCCGTCCCCGGGGGCATGACCCCTGTCCGAGGCGATCGCCTCGGAGTCACAGCAGTCACGCGTGCCGCGCTGGCATCACTCACCCGACTCACGGTGGATGTGATCTCGCTCGGTGCGCCCGCCGTCTGCGCCGGGTGCCAGCGCCCGGGTCACGCGGTCTGCGCGGCGTGCGAATCGCTCCTCGTCGGACCGGCGCGGTCGCATCGCCCCACCCCCGTGCCGCGGCCGTGGATGCCGCTCCATGTGACCGCGAACTACGGAGGGTCGACCCGCTCCATCATCACGGCATGGAAGGAGCGAGGCAGGCGCGACGTCGCCGTGCACCTGGCGCTGGGTCTCGCGCAGGCAATCGAGGGTGCCTTGCGTGTCCGTGGTGCGGACGTGGTGAGCGCGGACTTCGTGAGCATAGTGCCGATACCGGCATCGGCCGCTGCTCGGCGTCGCCGCGGCGAGGATTCCTGGGAGCGTGTCGTCGCGCTGAGCGTCGACCTGCTGGTCGCGCGCGGCAGGCCCGTGCGACTGGAGCGTGCTCTCGTCCTCGTGCGTCAGCCCCGCGATCAGGCAGGCCTCTCCGCGGGGGACCGCCAGGCCAACCTCCTGGGAGCGCTGACCTGCCTGAGGCCCCCGGCGAGCCCCGTGATCGTGGTGGACGACATCGTCACCACCGGCGCGACTCTCGCCGAGGCCGCCCGCGCCCTCGGCGCCGCCGGCGTCCCCCGAGCGAGCGCCGCCGCGATCGCGGCTACCTCGCGCGGTGGGAGATGACGCAGTCCAGCACACTGGGACTGTGCCCTCAGCCCCCGCCCTCGTGGCCATCGTCGTGGCGGCCACGCCTGTCGTTCGGCGGGGCATCGCCGCGGTGCTCGCCGATGCCGGCTGGCAGATGCACGATGGCTCCGGTGCGACGGATCCCAGCATCGTCGTGTGGGACTTCCCGGCGGGTGGGTCGCGCGTGGATGTCGCGCGCATGCGCGCGTCCGCGGCTGATGTGCCGATGCTTCTGCTCGTCGGCGGAGCGACGCCCGATTACCTTGCCGATCTCATGGCGGCCGGGGCGGCGGGTGCCATCGATCGCGATGTTGACGAGGTCGCACTCGCGCAGGCGGCGCGCGGTGTGGCCGAGGGTCGCACCGTCGTGAACACCGGTCCGCGCCTCGATGGAGCAGGTGATCGGCCGCCGAGGCTGACCCGGCGCGAGTCGCAAGTCCTGGCATTGCTTT
This sequence comes from Candidatus Nanopelagicales bacterium, assembly GCA_032117435.1. Classification (GTDB taxonomy): domain Bacteria; phylum Actinomycetota; class Actinomycetes; order S36-B12; family S36-B12; genus Mxb001. The sequence continues at coordinate 21,220 of JAULZJ010000200.1, forward strand.
GCGCCGGCAGCACCAACCACGAGATCGCCGAGGCTCTCGTTATCAGCGACAACACTGTCAAGAATCACGTGCGGCGCCTCTACGAGAAGCTGCAGGTGCGATCTCGCACGGAGGCAATGGTGAGAGCCACCCGTTGGCGGCTCGTGCGCATCGATGCCGACGATTCGATGCCCGGGGCTCCGCTGCCTGCCGGCCCGCCCTAGGGCCTGTCTAGGATGAGCCGGTGGGCATCCTGGACAAGCTCCTCCGCGCAGGCGAGGGCAAGACCCTGCGCACCCTCGAGGGCATCGCCCGACAGGTCAACGCCATTGAGGACGACTTCATCGCGATGACGGACGAGGAGCTCCGGGGGCTCACGGCGGAGTACCGCACCCGCCTCGACAACGGCGAGAGCCTCGACGAGCTTCTTCCCGAGGCATTCGCCACCGTGCGCGAGGCCGCGAGGCGTACCCTGGGGCAGCGACACTACGACGTCCAGATGATGGGCGGCGGAGCGCTTCACCTGGGCAACATCGCCGAGATGCGCACCGGTGAGGGCAAGACCCTTGTGGCGACGCTCCCCTCCTATCTCAATGCGCTGAGCGGTAAGGGTGTCCACGTCGTCACGGTCAACGACTACCTCGCCGAGCGCGATGCGGAGTGGATGGGTCGTATCCATCGATTCCTCGGACTCCAGGTCGGCGTCATCCTCGCGCACATGACACCCGCAGAGCGGCGTGAGGCGTACGCCGCCGACATCACCTACGGCACTAACAACGAGTTCGGCTTCGACTACCTGCGCGACAACATGGCCTGGTCCACGGCCGAGATGGTCCAGCGCGGGCACAACTTCGCCGTCGTCGACGAGGTCGACTCCATCCTCGTCGACGAGGCGCGCACTCCGTTGATCATCAGCGGCCCTGCCGATCAGCCGACGAAGTGGTACGCCGAGTTCGCGCGCATCGCCCGCATCCTCCAGAAGGATGAGGACTACGAGGTCGACGAGAAGAAGAAGACCATCGGCGTGCTCGAGTCGGCCATCGACAAGGTCGAGGACCAGCTGGGGATCGACAATCTCTACGACACGGTCAACACCCCGCTTGTCGGCTTCCTCAACAACGCCGTGCGCGCCAAGGAGCTCTTCAGGCGCGATC
>JAULZJ010000201.1:0-3017 GCA_032117435.1 Candidatus Nanopelagicales bacterium
GACCTCGAAGAATGCCTGCGTGATCTGGCCGAGGGAGCAGGTGCGCACAGCCTCCATGAGCGCATCGAAGGTGTTGCCATCACCGCGTGCGACCTCGTGCAGTCGAGCCAGGGCGTGAGGTGCGTCTTCGCGGTGGCGGGTGTGGAAGTCGCGCAGACGGGAGACCTGGCCCGCGCGCTCAGCCTCGGTCGCCCGGGAGACGGCCTCGGGTGCGGCGGTGGCCGCCTGATCGTCGAGGAAGGTGTTGACCCCGATGATCGGGAGCGACCCGTCGTGCTTGCGTCGCTCATACTCCATCGACTCGTCCTGGATGCGCCCGCGCTGGTAGCCCGTCTCCATGGCACCGAGGACGCCGCCGCGCTCGGTGAGGCGCTCGAACTCGGCCAGGACGGCGTCCTCGACGAGGTCGGTGAGTTCCTCGACCACGTAGGAGCCCTGCAGCGGATTGTCAGTGCCCGCAAGTCCCCACTCGGAGTCGATGATGAGCTGGATGGCGAGGGCGCGGCGCACTGACGCATCCGTCGGTGTCGTCACGGCCTCGTCGTAGGCATTGGTGTGAAGTGAATTGCATGAGTCGTAGTACGCGCACAGGGCCTGCAGGGTCGTGCGGATATCGTTGAAGGACATCTCCTGCGCGTGCAGGGACCGGCCGGAGGTCTGGATGTGGTACTTCAGTCGCTGTGCGCGCGGACCGGCTCCGTAGCGCTCCCGCATGGCGATGGCCCAGATGCGCCTCGCGACGCGGCCCAGGACGGTGTACTCCGCGTCCATTCCATTGGAGAAGAAGAAGGAGAAGTTCGGCGCGAAGTCATCGACGTCCATGCCTCGTGCGATATAGGCCTCGACGTACGTGAAGGCATTCGCGAGGGTGAAGGCGAGCTGAGTGATGGGGAAGGCTCCCGCCTCGGCAATGTGGTAGCCGGAGATCGACACCGAGTAGAACGAGCGCACGTCGTGGTCGATGAACCACTGCTGCATGTCCGCCATGCAGCGCAGTGCGAACTCGGTGGAGAAGATGCAGGTGTTCTGTCCCTGGTCCTCCTTGAGGATGTCCGCCTGGACCGTGCCGCGGATCGTCGACAGCGTGTGCGCGGTGACCTCAGCGCGCTCGCTGTCGCTCAAGGGCCCGCGGGCTGTCTCCGCCCGCTCGATCTGGTCGTCGATGGCACAGGCGAGGAACATCGCCAGGATCGTCGGCGCCGGGCCGTTGATGGTCATGGACACCGAGGTCGTCGGATCGCACAGGTCGAAGCCGCGAAAGAGCGCGCGCATGTCCTCGATCGTCGCGATGCTCACACCCGAGGTCCCGACCTTCCCGTAGATGTCCGGGCGTTCGGCGGGATCGCGGCCGTAGAGGGTGACGGAATCGAAGGCGACGGAGAGGCGAGTCGCCTCCCGGCCATCGGCCAGCAGATGGAAGCGACGGTTCGTGCGATCGGGATCGCCCTCGCCCGCGAACATACGCGCGGGCATCTCGCCGTCACGCTTGAGCGGGAAGACGCCGGCGGTGTAGGGGAATCGTCCCGGGAGGTTTTCCGTTCGCAGGTAGCGCACGAGATCGCCCGTCGATCCGCTGCGGGGGACGCCGACGCGGCAGATGCGCGTGCCGGACAGGGTGGTGCGCCAGGCCGCGGGATCCTCGCGCAGCGCGGCCAAGTCCCGGGGCCACTCCAGGAGCGCGTCGGCGAGATCGGTCTCTAGGCGTGCACGTCGTTCGGCGGCGGCAGCGGCGACCTCCGGCAGCGCGGTGATCGCGTGTGCCGTCTCCAGCGCTGAGGCCTCGTCGGCAATAGCAGCCTGCTCCAGGGTGGTGCGGTGGTAGTCCCGCACGCTGTGGGCGATGTCGGAGAGGTAGCGGACCCGGTCGGGCGGGACAGGGCCCGCGCCCGCCGTGGTGATCCTCTCCAGCGACGCCTCGGGGGAATCCATGCGCAATCCCCGGGCGATGAGTTCCCTCTCCAGATGATTCGCAAGGGCCGTGACGCCGTCATCGTCGAAGTGGGCAGCCGAGGTGCCGAAGACGGGCATGTCCTGCCACCTGCTGGCGAAGTCGCCACGATTGCGCAGCACCTGGCGCGAGACATCGCGGTGCGCATCGAGCGCGCCGCGTCGGTCGAACTTGTTGATGGCGACGACGTCGGCGTAGTCCAGCATGTCGATCTTCTCGAGCTGCGTCGAGGCGCCGAATTCGGGAGTCATGACGTAGAGGGAGAGATCGGCGATATCGGTGACGGCGTGATCACCCTGGCCGATGCCCGGGGTCTCCACGATGACGAGGTCGTAGCCGGCCAGGGCGCAGGCCTCGATGGACTGGGGGAGGTGATCGGGGATCGAGCCGGTGCCGCGCGTGGCGATGGAGCGGAAGAACACGCCCTCGTCGGACGTGGAATTCATGCGGATGCGGTCGCCGAGCAGTGCGCCGCCGCCGCGGGAGCGAGTCGGATCGACGGCGAGGACGGCGATGCGCACCTTGCCACCGCTGTCACGACGTATGCGCCGGATGACCTCGTCGGTGAGGCTCGACTTCCCCGATCCGCCGGTGCCCGTGATGCCGAGCACGGGCACGCCCAACCGTGCGCGTGCGCCCTCGACTAGCTCGCGAGCCTGGGGGTCGAGCACGCCGTCGCCGATATGCGTGAGGAGGCGCCCGAGTGCTGCCTCATCGCCTGTCATCGCCGCATCGAGTGCAGCATCCGCGGCTCGGACGCGCTCGCGGCAGGACGCCAGCATGTCGTCGATCATCCCGACGAGGCCGAGGCGCTGTCCGTCCTCGGGGGAGTACACGCGGACGTCGTGATCGGCGAGGAGGGAGATCTCCTCCGGCAGGATCACGCCACCGCCGCCGCCGTAGATCCCGACATGATCCGCACCGGCGGCGCGCAGCGACTCGCGGAGGTAGGTGAAGTACTCGACATGGCCGCCCTGATAGGACGACACCGCCACTCCGTCGGCATCCTCCTGGATCGCTGCCCGCACGACCTCGGCGACGCTGCGGTCGTGGCCCAGGTGAATCACCT
>JAULZJ010000202.1:0-5701 GCA_032117435.1 Candidatus Nanopelagicales bacterium
AGGGCGGCATGTGCGCGGCGCTGGCCAACGTCGAGGAAGACAACTGGGAGTGGCACACCTTCGACACGATCAAGGGCGGCGACTACCTCGTCGACCAGGATGCCGCCGAGGTGATGTGCAAGGAGGCGATCGACGCGGTCATCGACCTCGAGAAGATGGGCCTGCCCTTCAACCGCACACCCGAGGGCCGCATCGACCAGCGTCGCTTCGGAGGCCACACGCGCAACCACGGCGAGGCCGCCGTGCGCCGTTCCTGCTACGCCGCCGACCGCACCGGCCACATGATCCTCCAGACGCTCTACCAGAACTGCGTCAAGGAGGGCGTGGAGTTCTACAACGAGTTCTACGTCCTCGATCTGATCCTGGTGGAGCGCGACGGCCGCAAGGAGACGGCCGGCGTCGTCGCCTACGAGCTGGCGACGGGCGCCATCCATGTCTTCCACGCCAAGGCCGTGATCTTCGCCACGGGTGGCTACGGCAAGGTCTGGAAGACCACCTCCAATGCCCACACGCTCACCGGCGACGGCATGGCGATCGCCTACCGCCGCGGGCTCCCGCTCGAGGACATGGAGTTCTACCAGTTCCACCCCACGGGTCTGGCCGGTCTCGGCGTGCTCCTCACGGAGGGTGCGCGTGGCGAGGGCGGAATCCTCCGCAACGCCACGGGCGAGCGATTCATGGAGCGCGTGGCTCCCACGATCAAGGACCTCGCGCCTCGGGACATGGTGGCTCGCGCCATGGTGGCCGAGGTTCGCGAAGGCCGTGGAGCAGGCCCGGACAAGGACTACGTCTATCTCGATCTCACCCACCTGCCCAAGGAGCAGATCGAGTCCAAGCTGCCCGACATCACCGAGTTCGCGCGGACCTACCTCGGCGTCGATCCTGTCACCGAACTCGTCCCCGTATTCCCCACCGCGCACTACGCGATGGGCGGCATCCCCACCAACGTCGAGACCGAGGTCCTCAGCGACAACGACACCGTGGTGGCCGGCCTCTACGCCGCGGGCGAGGTCGCGTGTGTCTCTGTCCACGGCGCCAATCGACTGGGCACCAACTCGCTGCTCGACATCAATGTCTTCGGTCGTCGCGCGGGCATCGCCGCTGCGGAATTCGCCGACACCCACGACTTCGTGCCGCTCCCCGATGATCCGCAGTCCTACACGATCTCCCTGGTGGAGGGCCTGCGTTCGGGCACTGGAGGCGAACGCGTCGCTGCCATCCGCCGTGACCTCCAGCAGACAATGGACCTCAACGCGCAGGTGTACCGCACCGAGGCCACCCTCAAGCAGGCGATGACGGACATCCAGGAGCTGAAGCGTCGCTACCGCCATATCGCCGTCCAGGACAAGGGCGCTCGCTACAACACCGACCTCCTCGAAGCCATCGAGCTCGGCTTCCTCCTCGACCTCGCCGAGGTCACCGTAGTAGGTGCCCTGGAGCGCAAGGAATCACGCGGCGGACATGCCCGCGAGGACTACCCCAACCGCGACGACGTCAACTACATGCGCCACACCATGGCGTACCGAATCCCCGGGGCAGGCGACGAGTCAGGCGTGCGGGTCGACTACAAGCCCGTCGCGGTCACCCGCTACCAGCCGATGGAGCGCAAGTACTGATGACTGCCACTCTCGAGACGACCTCGACGGCGGAGACGCCCGAACGCATCGAAGCCCGGGACGTAACCTTCAAGATCCGCCGGTTCATCCCCGAGTTCGACGAGGAGCCCCACTGGGAGGAGTACGTCGTCTCGGCGTATCCCACGGACCGTGTCCTCGATGCGCTCATGAAGATCAAGGGCGAGCAGGACGGCACGCTGACATTTCGTCGCTCGTGCGGCCACGGCATCTGCGGCTCCGACGCGATGCGCATCAACGGACGCAACCGCCTCGCCTGCAAGACCCTGATCAAGGACCTGGGCACGGGCGAGATCACCGTGGAGGCCATCAAGGGCCTGCCGCTGGAGAAGGACCTCGTCGTCGACATGGAGCCCTTCTTCGACGCCTACCGTGCCGTGAAGCCATTCCTCATCACGGAAGGGCACGAGCCGACCAAGGAGCGCCTGCAGTCGATCGAGGAGCGCACGGTCTTCGATGACACCACTAAGTGCATCCTGTGCGCAGCGTGCACGACATCCTGCCCGGTCTTCTGGACCGACGGGCAGTACTTCGGTCCCGCTGCGATCGTGGCCGCCCATCGCTTCATCTTCGACTCCCGCGACGCCGCTGCGGAGACTCGGCTGGAAATCCTCAACGAGAAGGAGGGCGTGTGGCGATGCCGCACGACCTTCAATTGCACCGACGCGTGCCCCCGCGGCATCGAAGTCACCAAGGCAATCCAGCAGGTGAAGCGCGCACTGATCTTCCGCCGCGTCTGACCCGCGGCGTGGCGGCCACGCTGATCAGGCATCCCAGGGCCCTGTCTCGTTAGTCTTGGGGCACCATGCGCCGCCTCATGCCCTCGGCCCTCGCCGCTGCTATCGCTCTCGCGGGCGTCATCGCGAACGCGCCCGTTGCGTTGGCCGAGCCTATCGGCGGCCCACTCCTCACCGGCACCGACGTGGTCGTGGATCCCGGCTCCACAGCCGATCCATTGCCCGAGGTGCCGGTCACCGCGTGGGTCCTTGCGGACCTCGAGAGCGGAGCCATACTCGCCGCCAAGGCGCCCCACGTGCCGCGGCCGCCCGCTTCCGTCATCAAGTCGCTGACGGTCCTGGCCCTCGCGCAGCGGCTGGATCCCGATCTCGTCTACACCTCCACCTACGACGACATCGCCGTCGAGGGTAGCCGCGTCGGGCTCGTCGAAGACGCGACGTACACGGCACGTGAGCTCTTCCTCTGCCTCATCATGCAGAGCGGCAACGACTGTGCCTCCGCACTCGCCCGCGCCAATGGTGGCCTCGAGCTCACCGTCGTTCAACTCAACGAAGAGGCTCAGCGACTCCAGGCATACGACACCGTGGTCAAGAACCCCAGTGGGCTGCCTGCCGAGGGCCAGGTCAGCTCTGCCTACGACCTCGCGCTCATCGCCCGTGAGGGACTCGCACAGCCGGACTTCTACGAATACGTCAACACGAGGGTCGTCGAGGACTTCCCCGGCTACATGCCCAAGGAGCCCGGCGATCCGCGCCCCACGATGCCCATCGCTACCCAGAACCCGCTCTTCATCCAGGGCTACGAGGGAGCCATCGGCGTCAAGACCGGCTGGACGACGGAGGCGGGCAAGACCTTCGTCGGTGCAGCGGAGCGCGGGGACACCAGCCTCGTCGTGACCATGCTCAACATCGAGGGAGACATCTATCCCTCAGCTTCGGCGCTCCTCGACTGGGGCTTCGCCAATGTCGATGCCGTGACGCCCGTGGGCTATCTCGTGGACCCCATCGACGAGGTTATGCCCAGTGCTATCGAGGAGGGCAGCGACGCAGACGTCGCGGCGCCAGGCACCACGACCGACTCGGACGAGGCGGCGGCAGGCACCGCCGCGGCAGCAACGTCCACGCCGGAGTCGAGCACTCCCTGGGGATGGGTGTGGACCCTTGCCGGCGCCATGGTCGTGGGCCTGCTCCTCATCGTGCTCGGACTGCGCAGCCTGCGCGGGCCCGCCCCCCGGAGCGGAGGACGCCGAGCCCGGACTCAATCACCGGAAGAGTCCGACATCGAGCGCGACTACGCTCGCAACTAGTCCCAGGAGTCAGGGCAGCGGCACGAATCCCACGCGGTCGTACACCGCCGCGAGAGTCGGGGTAGCAGCGGCACGCGCACGATCGGCACCCAGGCGGACCATGCGGCTCAGCTCCGCCGGATCCAACATCAGGTCATCGACACGGGCGCGGAAGTCGGTGCAGAAGTCGACAACCACCTCGGCCACGTCCTTCTTCAGGTCGCCGTAGCCACGTCCCTCGTAGGATGCCGCGACCTCCTCGACCCCGCGTCCGTCGAAGGCGGCGAGCAGAGTGAGCAGGTTGGACACCCCCGGCTTGGCCTCCGGGTCATAGCGGATTTCGCGGTCGGAGTCCGTCACCGCCGACATGATCTTCTTGCGCGTCACCTTGGGGTCGTCGAGCAGGAAGACGCATCCCGTCGGCGAGGACTTGCTCATCTTGGCGGTGGGATCGGCAAGATCGAGGACCTTGGCGGTGTCCTTGACGATCAGCGGCTCCGGGACCACGAGCGTCGGGCCATAGGTGGCGTTGAAGCGCTGGGCGAGGTCACGCGTGAGCTCGAGGTGCTGACGCTGATCTTCGCCGACCGGCACGCCCGCAGCCTGGTAGATGAGAATGTCAGCAGCCTGCAGGACGGGGTACGTGAAGAGCCCCACGGTCGCACGATCATTGCCCTCGCGCTGCGACTTGTCCTTGAACTGAGTCATGCGCGAGGCCTCGCCGAAGCCCGTGAGGCACTCGAGGATCCACGCGAGTTGCGCGTGCTCGGGCACGTGGCTTTGGATGAAGACGGTCGACCGCGTCGGGTCGAGGCCCACGGCGAGCAGCTGGGCGACGGAGAGCAAGGTCCGCTTGCGCAGGAGCGGCGGATCATGCTCCACGGTGATGGCATGCTGGTCGACCACGCAGTAGAAGGCGTCGTGGGTGTCCTGCAGGCTCACCCAGTGGCGCAGCGCACCCAGGTAATTGCCCACTTGGAACGAATCAGCTGTCGGCTGGATGCCGGAGAGCACGCGCGGAGGGACGTGGACGGGGAGCTCCGACATAGTGTCATTCTGGCAGCGGGGCTTCCTGAGGCTGCGCCGGGCTGTCGACCTCGAGGGGGACGACGCTGATCCGGGATACACGACGGCCATCGAGCTCCGTCACCGTGATGCGATACCCCGCAACCTCGACTGTCGCCCCAACTCCGGGGAGTTCGCCCAGTTCGGAGACTACGAATCCGGCCACGGTCTCGTAGGGGCCCTCCGGGAGCGTGACACCCGTCTCGTCCTCAAAATCCTCGAGGTTGAGCAGGCCGTCGACGTCCGTCCGTGGTCCGGCGGCATCGGCGTCGTACTCGTCGCGGATGTCACCGACCAGCTCCTCGACCAGGTCTTCCAGGGTCACGATGCCGGCCGTGCCGCCGTACTCGTCGACGACGATCGCGAGATGCTGGCGGAGTCGGCGCATCTCGGTCAGTGCCGGGATCACCTGCTTGGTGCCCGGGAAGAACGCCGTCTCACGGGCCAGGTCACCCACTCTTCCTCGGGATCGCTCGGCATCCGGAGTCAGTAGGTCTCGGATGTGGACCACGCCGACGACGTCGTCCGCGGACCCGCGGATGACCGGATAGCGCGAATGCGGGGCATCGGAGACCTCGATCACCGCCTCGCGCACCGGGGTGGAGGCGTCGAGGAAGGCCACCTCCGTCCGTGGCAGCATCACCTCACGGAGTTCGCGATCACCCGCGTCGAAGACATCATCGATGAGTGCGCGCTCCTCCGCTGTGAGCTCCTCCGTCGCCGCCACGATGTCACGCAGCTCCTCGCCGGAGATCTGCTCCTTGCCGGAGTGCGGATTGCCACCGAGCAGTCGGACGAGGGCATTGGTCGACACCGAGAGGAGCCAGATGAACGGCCGCGTGACGCGCGCCAGGAGCTCGACGGGGCCGGCGAGGACGAGCGCAGTCGACTCTGCGCGCTGGAGCGCGATGCGCTTGGGCACGAGCTCCCCCACGACGAGGGAGAAGTAGGCGATGACGATGGTCACGCCGATGAAGGC
>JAULZJ010000203.1:0-8275 GCA_032117435.1 Candidatus Nanopelagicales bacterium
CATTCCGGGCTTCGAGGACTTCGAGGCGGTGTGGCAGGACCGCGCACCCCTGGGCTGGGATCTCGACGACCCCGGGCCCGCGGCCCGCGCATGCGTTGCGCTCATGTCGGACTGGTTCCCCGCCACGACGGGCGAGATCGTCCACGTGGATGGCGGAGTGCACTCCCAGGGCGCCTAGGTTCATGCGCACGCTCATCCTCCTGCGCCATGCCAAGTCGGACTACCCCCAGGGCGTCGCGGACAGGGACCGGCCGCTCGCTGCCCGTGGGGAGCGCGATGCCCGGGCAGTCGGCATGTGGATGCACGCGGCCTTTCCCCTGATCGACGAGGTCGTCGTATCTCCGGCGCTGCGGGCCAGGCAGACCTGGCAGCACGTCCATGATCGCATCGCAGCGGTCGCGGTCCGCGAAGACGAGCGGGTGTATGCGGACTGGGGGTCGGCCCTGCGTGAGGTGGTGGCGGACCTCGATCCCCGCGCGGAGTCCGCCCTCATCGTGGGCCATAACCCCGGCATCGAGGAACTGGCACTCCATCTGTCCCAGGGGCACGACTCCCGCGCGCGTGATCGGATCCTGCGCAAGTACTCCACGGCGGGGATCGCGATCGTGGGATTCGAGGGGATGTGGGGGGATCAGGCGTCGACGGAACTGCTCGTCTTCGCCGTGCCGCGCGCGGAGCCCGGGTCGTAGTCCTCGGCGTCCGCCTCCTCGATCTCCTCGCGGGTGATCCCGAGCAGGAAGAGGACGGAGTCGAGGTAGGGAGCGTTCACGGCCGTGTCGGCGGCTGCCTGGACGATGGGCTTGGCGTTGAAGGCGATGCCGAGGCCTGCGGCTTCGAGCATGTCGAGGTCATTGGCCCCATCGCCGATGGCGATCGTGCGCGACAGGGGAATCGAGTACTGCCGGGCGAACTCCTCGAGGGCGCCTCGCTTGCCCTCGCGATCCACGATCGGCCCGATAACCCGGCCTGTGAGCACACCGTCCTCGATCTCGAGCTCATTCGCCCGCAGTCCGTCGACATCGAGTTCGCGCGCAAGCGGCTCGATGATGTCGGTGAAGCCGCCCGACACGAGGCACACCCGGAATCCCAGCCGGTGAAGCGTCCGACACAGCGTGCGAGCTCCCGGTGTCAGGCGAATGCGCTGCGCGGTGTCCGCGAGCGCGGATGCGGGGAGGCCCTTGAGCAGTGCCACTCGCTGAGTGAGCGATGCGGTGAAGTCGAGGTCGCCGTGCATCGCGCGATCCGTAATGGCCGCGACCTCGGGGAGCACGCCCGCTTGCTGCGCGAGGAGGTCGATGACCTCGTCCTGGATAAGGGTGGAATCCACGTCCATCACGACGAGGCGCTGGCCGCGGCGATCGAGGCCCGCATGCTGTACGGCGACGTCGACGCCGAGCATCGGGGCAACTTCAGACAGATCCCGGCGCAGGTCCGCGATGTCCTCACCGGAGCCCTCGAAGATGACTGCCGTGACCGGGTAGGACGCGATCTTCCGGATCCGATCGATGTTCCATCCGCGGCCGGCCATGCGACGCGCGAGCTCCGCCACCGCCGCGGGCTTCAGATGCTGGGCCATCATCGTGACGTGGATTCGACGACGTTCGGGGTCCTTGCGCGCGATGCTGGCGCCCGGGACCGTCTCGATCTCCATCCCCAGTTGGGACGCCTGGGCGTGCAGGGCCGCCCGCGTGTCACCCACGCTCCCGGCATCCAGGCCGAGGAGTACCGCCAGGATGAGTCGACCGCGCACGACGATCTGCTGGATGTCGAGCACCTCGCACGGCGTGTGCCGCAGGGCATCGAAGACCGAAGCAGTGACGCCCGGACGATCCCGCCCGCTGAGGATGGCGAGAAGGGTGCCGTCCACGCTGCGAGCCTAGTACTGAGCGGCGAGTGTGGAGTACGCAGCCTCTAGTGCTGCTCGCGCGGCCGACTCCAGTGACGCGGTGTCCACGACACGCGCGTGCGCGCTACCGGATCCCAGGGCATCCAGTGCCAGCAGGATCCGCAGGCTGAGTGCCGCGAGCGATCGACGACGCTGCGGCAATGCGGGTGGCCCTAGGAGCCAGGAGTCGACGATGGCCTCCCGCGCGCCACGCCCAGGGACGCTCCCTGGATCCAGGTCCATGGCGTCGACGGCGTGGGCTGCACGCACGACCTCCTCGCGCACCCGGCGATCGCATGCGGCTGGGTCGGGCAGGGCAATCGCGTGCTTCGGCACCTCAACTGCCGTCCACGTGTCGATGCCCGTGGGGATGAGCCAACTCGTGCCCCCATCCTTGGGCCAGCCCAACGCCGCCTGTGCGGTCATGCCACGGGGGAGAGCCAAGCCGCGGGGGTCTCCGGGACGCGGCAGCAGGAGCGACACCGCTCCCGCATGTCGCACCCGTTCGAGGATGCTCCACCAGCCGTGCGGTGCGGGGCCCAGGGGTTCCAGACCGGCGAGCACATCATCGGCGGGCAGATCGCGGCGGAGGAAGGCGAGCAAGGTCGCGGCAGCCCGCGCACCGCGCCAGGGCTGCGACGCGACTTCCAGTGACGCCGAGATCATGCGATGACGCTATCCGGGCCGGTCCCCGGATGAGCGGGGGACAACGACTAGGTTGGGCGGGTGAGTGTGGTCCTCGCCTTCGATGCGGTCGGCGTCAGGCGCGGTACGACGTGGATCCTGTCCGACCTGACCTGGACGGTGCGGGCGGATGAGCGGTGGGTCCTTCTGGGTCCGAATGGAGCGGGGAAGTCGACCCTGCTGTCGATTGCCGCCACGCGCCAGCATCCGACCACGGGTACCGTGACGATTCTCGGGGAGACGCTCGGGTTGAGCGACGTCTTCGACCTCCGGCCCCAGATCGGACTCGTCGGCGCGGGGCTGAGCGAGTCCATTCCCCCGCGTGAGCGGGTCCGCGATGTCGTGCTCACGGCCTCCTGGGGCATGACAGGGCGCTGGCGTGAGGAGTACGACGAAGCCGACTCGCGCCGCGCGGCGCACCTGCTGCGACTGCTTGGTGTCAGCGACCTCGCCGAGCGACGCTTCGCCACGCTCTCGGACGGCGAGCGCAAGCGCACCCTGATCGCCCGATCACTCATGAGCAACCCGGAGCTCCTGCTGCTGGACGAGCCTGCGGCGGGACTGGATCTCGGCGGCAGGGAGCAACTGGTGGCCCGGCTTTCCGAGATGGCCCGCGACCCAGCAGCACCCACATCCGTCCTGGTCACGCATCACGTCGAGGAGATCCCCGGCGGGGTCACCCACGCTCTCCTGCTGCGCGGTGGGAGTGCCGTCAGCCAGGGACCTGTCGCGGAGGTCCTCACCAACGAAGCGCTCTCGGCGACGTACGGCATCCCGCTGGATGTGCAGCGGCGGGGTGGCCGCTGGTCGGCCCGGGCGATCTAGGGCAGGCGCATGGCGACGCGCTGGCTCTTCGGCGATCAACTCGGGCCGCACTTCCTCCCCGGAGTGCACGGCTCACCTGACCAAGGTGCGCCGGATGACCAGGACTCGCGGGCGCTGCTCATCGAGTCGCGCGCCGCCTTCCGTCGACGGCGATATCACCGGCAGAAGGCGCATATCGTCCTCTCGGCGATGCGTCATCGTGCCGCTGAGCTCGGGGAGGCGTGCCGCTATGTGCCGGCGGAGACCTATCGAGAGGCACTCGCGCACGTGGCGGGGCCGATCAGCGTCGTCGATCCCACGTCATGGGGCGCACGCGACCTGGTACGCCGCCTGGCGCAGGAACGTGAGCTCGTCATCCTTCCCTCCCGTGGCTTCGTCACCACGGAAGCGGAGTTCGCGGCCTGGGCGTCCGGGCGGCGCCAGTTGCGACTCGAGGACTTCTATCGCGACGTCCGGCGACGTACCGGGATCCTGATGGACGGCGCGGAGCCCGTCGGTGGCCGGTGGAACTTCGACGCTGACAACCGTCTTCCTCCGCCGAGGAATGCCATCAGCCTCGGCCTGCCCGCACCTAGCTGGCCGGCCGAGGACGACATCGACGCCGGTGTCCGCGAGGATCTCGACCGCTGGCAGCGCGACGGCGTGGAGTTCATCGGCGTCGACGGTCCGCGCTCCTTCGCCGTGACACGCCAGGAGGCACTTGCGGTCCTTGAGGACTTCGTGGCCCATAGGCTCAAGGATTTCGGTCCCTACGAGGACGCCGCGCTGGTCGGTGATTGGGCGATGGCGCATTCGCTGCTGTCGGTGCCGCTGAATCTCGGCCTGCTCGACCCGCGGGAAGTAGTCGATCGTGTGGTCCTTGCCTGGGCAGCAGGAGATGTGCCGCTGGCGAGCGCGGAGGGCTTCGTCAGGCAGGTCGTGGGCTGGCGCGACTTCGTGTGGCATCTGTACTGGCACTTCGGTCCGTCGTACGTCGAGTCCTCGAATGCGATGGGCGCGCACGAGCCCCTGCCGGAGTGGTTCCGCGACCTGCGGGCAGACGATGTGCGGGCCAGATGCATCTCGACGGCGCTCGGGGAGGTCCGGGATCGCGGCTGGAATCACCACATCATCCGCCTCATGGTGCTGGGTAACTGGGCTTTGCAGCGGGGCTACGAACCTAGGGCCGTGACCGAATGGTTCACCGCGAGCTATGTGGACGCCTATCCATGGGTGATGGCGGCCAACGTGGTGGGCATGGCCCTGCATGCTGATGGCGGAAGGATGGCGACGAAGCCCTACGCCGCCGGCGGTGCCTACATCAAGCGCATGACGGACTTCTGCGTCGGGTGCGCGTATCGCCCCGATCGGCGAGTGGGGGAGCAGGGCTGCCCCATCACCGCGGGCTACTGGGCCTTCATCGCCCGCCACGAGGAGGCATTCGCGCGTCATCCGCGGATGGCTCAGCCCGCGCGTGGGCTGACGCGGCTGGCCGATCGCGACGCGCTCCTGGCACAGGAGGCGCAGCGCGGTTCGGATCCGCCGTGAGAGTGGACTCCCAGGATGTCACCGATGCCGATGACCCACGTGTGGAGATGTTCACGCGCTTGACCGACATGGACCTGCGCCAGCGCATCGAGCCCGAGCGCGGCATCTTCATGGCCGAGGGGCACCTGGTCATCGAGCGGTGCGCAGCCAACGGCCTTGACATACTGACGGTGCTCACATCTCGACGCTGGCTGCCGCGATTGGACAGCGCGCTGCGTGATGTGGATGTCCCGGTGCTCGTGGCCGACGAGGAGATGCTGCAGTCGATCACCGGATACCGGGTGCACCGCGGCGCGCTGGCGGCAGTCCGCAGGCCTCCGCCGACGAAGGTCGCGGACATCCTGGCGGGCGACGGCGATGTCGTCGTGCTCGAGGACCTTGTCGATCCCACCAATGTCGGCCTTGCCATCCGGTCTGCGGTGGTGCAGGGCATCGGGGACGTGATCCTCTCCCCAGGATGCGCGGACCCGCTCTACCGCCGTGCGGTGAAGTCGTCGATGGGCACGGTCCTGCGTTGCCGGTGGGCTCGCAGCGATGACTGGCCGGCGACGCTGGTGGAGCTCGCCGGTGCTCGCCGGGTGATCGCCCTGACCCCGGACGCCGATACGACGATCACGGATGCCCTCGCGGAGGTTGCCGCGTCCCCGATCGCCCTGGCCTTCGGCTCTGAGGGGCCTGGCCTCAGCCCGGGGGTGCTGCGCAGATCCTGGCGTAACTGCACGATTCCGATGGCGAGCGGGGAGGACTCCTTGAACGTCGCCGCCGCGGTTGCCGTGGCATGCTTCGCGCGATCGCGTAGCATGCGTCCATGAGTGCCTCGCGAGCGATCCTGTCCCATCGAGGCACGCGCGTGGCCATCACGTTCGGTGCAGCCAGCGTTCTCGCCGCCTGTAGCGCGTTGCCGCTCGGATCATCCGGCCCGGAATCCAGCGACGCCCCGGCCCCCGCGAGCACCTCGACGGAGGGGCCGTCCTCCGCGGCGTCCCCCGAGGCGCCGCAGTCCGGCGTCATGTCGGCCGATGGCTTCGTGTCCGTGGGCCTGGTGGAGCCCTACACCCCGTCCAGTGCCGGGACCGCCACCGACGACTACAGGTGCTTCCTCCTTGACACCGGCGTGCCCGAGGACCGTTTCATCACCGGGGTCCGATTCGTCCCCGATAATGCAGCGGTCGTCCACCACGCGATCCTCTACCGCGTCCGTGCAGAGCAGGTGCAGGCGGCGCAGCAGCGTGATGCCCAGGATGCCGGTCAGGGCTGGAGTTGCTTCGGCGGCCCGGACCTGCCCCGTGTCGGCGGCGATGCAGCGCGATCACTGGACTCCGCGCCCTGGCTCGCCGCGTGGGCACCCGGTGGTCGCGAAGCTCGGTACCCCGAGGGGACCGGTGTCTTCCTCGAGCAGGGGAGCAGCGTCATCCTGCAGGTCCACTACAACCTCCTCGCCGGCGATGGCCCGGACAACACCTCCGTGAAGTTGCGCACCGTGCCCGGCGACACGGACCTGCGGCCCCTGGAGACGATGCTCTTCCCGGGCCCTGTCGAACTTCCCTGCCTGCCCGACGAGGACGGACCCCTGTGCGATCGCGAGGCGGCGGTCGAGGACACGATCGAGCGCTTCGGCGGGGAGTCGCTGCGCACGATCTGGGGGCTTCAACTCATCTGCGACGGCGACCTCGTCAACCCGCGTGCGGGTGCCACCCAGAGTTGCACCCACACCATCGACGAAGCGGTCACCGTCTACGCCTCAGCCGGGCATATGCACTTGCTTGGCCGTGAGATCTCCCTCGTGGCCAACGCGGGCACGCCGCAGGAGACGACCTTGCTGGACATCGACGAATGGGATTTCGACAACCAGGGCTCCCGGCCCCTGGCGGAGCCCTTCGACCTCGCCAAGGGCGACACCATCACGGTGACGTGCACGCATGACGCCAAGCTGCGCCGGCTACTTCCGGCACTGGCGGACACCGAACCCCGCTACATCACCTGGGGGGAGGGGACCACGGACGAGATGTGCCTGGGAATCCTCACGGTCACTCCTCGCACATGACGACCTGGGGCGCGATCCGGCTGAGTGCCGGTGTGATCGTGACCTGCCTGGGCAGCGTGGTCCTCCTGCTCTCCATTCCCGCCGCCATCTCCGCCGCGACCATCGAGGCCAGTCTCGGGCGCACGGGTGTCGTGGCCCAGCCGCTGGGCACTCTCGCCGCCGCCCCCGGCGATCGGGCGATCGTGGTCGATGACGTCACGGTGCGACTCCTCGCACCGGACGTGCCACCGTGGGCGACCATGCTGCTCGATCTCGCGGGAACGGACACACAGGACATCGCGGAGGGACTGGGCGATGTGCTGCTCGTCGCCACGACCGTCGAGGATGCCGCGATCTTCATCGGTGTAGCGCCGGTGGATGCGGTCAATGCCTATCTCGACGGCACGCCGTACTCCGTTGCCGTCCAGTCCGCTTCGGATGTCGAAGGCGTGTGGACGACCGTCTCCGTCCCCGGGGACGGTGTGCCCGCCGATCCGGTCGGCGCGTCGATTTGGGTGGCTTCGGCGACCGGCACCGCGCCGGAGTTGACCGGGACGTCCGTGGCCGGCTCGACACTCGTGCTCATGCGGGCGGATGCCGCACCGGGCACCGAGGCCTCGCTCCGCCTCGAGTACCGGGTCGCCGGCGCGGACAGGGCCCTGGTGGTCGCCGGTGTCGCCGCCTCGGGGATGAGCATCGGGGGACTACTCCTGGTCCTCCTTGGGGGCTGGCTGATCGTCGGACGGAAGCACCGGCTGTGAGCCGCGCCGAGGACCGCGTGCTTACCGTCCCTAACGCACTGAGCTTCCTTCGGCTCCTGCTCATCCCGGTCTTTCTCTGGCTGGTCCTCGTCGAGCGGGCCGATATCGCCGCCGTCGGCGTCCTGGCGGTCTCAGGCATCACCGACTGGGCCGATGGCGTCATCGCCCGGCGTACCGGTCAGATGACCCGCCTTGGAAGGCTGCTCGACCCGCTCGTGGATCGCCTCACCATCGCGGCCACGCTCATCGGCCTGGCGCTCCGGGACCTCGTGCCGTGGTGGCTGGTCGGCCTCCTCGCCGCCCGCGAGTTGCTGCTCCTCGCCCTGGTGCCGCTCCTTCGACGCCGTGGACTCGTGGCGCTCCCCGTGCACTACCTAGGGAAGGCGGCGACGTTCGCCCTCTACTGGGGATTCCCCTTCGTGCTCGCCGGTGCGGGATCCGCGACGTGGGAGCAGGTCCTCGGTGCCATCGGCTGGGCCTTCGTGATCTGGGGCACCGCCCTCTACTGGTACGCCGCCGTCCTCTACCTCGAGCAGGCCCGTCGCGTCCTTGCCGCGCGAGTTCCGGAAG
>JAULZJ010000204.1:0-5328 GCA_032117435.1 Candidatus Nanopelagicales bacterium
GAAGATCCTGCTGTACGTCTTCCCGGTCATCTTCGCCGTCGGTGGCATCAACTTCCCGATCGGCGTGCTCATCTACTGGTTGACGACGAACCTCTGGACGATGGGGCAGCAGTTCTACGTCATCCGCAACAATCCGCAGCCGGGCACCCCCGCGTTCGACGCCTGGGAGGAACGCAAGGCGGAGAAGGCGAAGAGCAAGGCCATCAAGCGCGGCGAGGTCGTCGAGGTCGAGGCCGAGGAGGTGCCGGGTCCGGCGGCACCTCGAGTCCAGCCCAAGCGCCAACCCAAGTCCAAGCGAAGCAAGGGCGGTAAGGCCGCCGGCACGTCCACGAAGGGAACGTCATGAGCACCGAGACCAAGGCGCCCGCAGCCGACCTCCTCGAGAAGGAGGGTGACGCCGCGGCGGACTACCTGGAGGGCCTCCTCGACATCGCCGACCTCGACGGCGACATCGATATCGATGTCGAGGGCGATCGCGCGCAGGTGTCCATCGTCGAGGTCACTGCGGGCGAGCTCGGCGCGCTCGTGGGCGATGACGGCAAGGTGTTGGACGCCCTCCAGGAGCTTGCTCGACTCGCTGCGGCCCAGGCCACGGGCGAGCGCTCGCGGCTGATGCTGGATGTTGCAGGATTCCGCCTGGGCCGACGCAAGGAGCTCGAGGCACTCGCTGCGTCAGCGATCGACGAGGTGAAGTCGACCGGAGAGCCGGTCCGGCTCGCGGCCATGAACGCCTTCGAGCGCAAGGTGGTCCACGACGTTGTGACCTCGGCCGGTCTCGTGAGCGAGTCCGAGGGTGTCGATCCGGATCGCCGCATCGTCATCAAGCCAGCTTCCTGACCCGCGGCCGTGGAGGAGTTGCCTGCGGCCCCGGAGGCACTCGAGGGCGTGGTCGAGAGCGCGGCCGCACGTGAGCAGATGTCGACCTACGCCCAACTGCTCGCCAGCGCCGGCGTCGAGCGTGGGCTGATCGGGCCCCGGGAGGTGCCCCGCATCTGGGATCGACACCTGCTCAACTGCGCAGTGGTCGTGCCTCTCGTGCCATCGGGAGCGGATGTCATCGACGTGGGATCGGGCGCCGGACTGCCGGGCATCGTGTGGGCGATCGCGCGCGAGGATCTCCGGGTGACCTGCCTGGAGCCCCTGCAGCGCAGGGCGGCATTCCTGGATGAGGTCGTCAGTGCACTCGGCCTCGGAGGTCGCGTGCAGGTGGTGCGCGCGCGTGCGGAGGACATCGTGCGTGGACGTGGACCGGTAACCTCCCTGCGTGCGCGCGTCGTGACGGCACGGGCGGTCGCTCCGCTGGAGCGGCTCGCGGGATGGACGGTGCCTCTGGTCCAACCCGGTGGTGAGTTGCTCGCCCTCAAGGGACGCTCGGCCGCGGAGGAAGTACAGGCATCGGCGACGGTGCTGGAGAGACTCGGCATCGTGAGCGTCGATGTGGTCGAGTGCGGCGTCGGCGTCGTGGATCCGCCGACCACGGTGGTGCGTGCCAGCAAGTCCTGAAGCCACTGCGCGAGACGCGAGCGTCTGCGACCATGGGCGGGAGCCACGTGTCTCACGGGGCGTCTGCGAGGTGGACGTGCTGGATACCGAAGTGGGCGGTGTGCGGTTGACGCCGTACTTCCAGCCCTATCTGCTACTCGATAGCCCCGATGCCATAGTCGGTGAGCTCCTGAGCAAGCCGGATGGGTCTCGGCCCACAGAGGAATTCTTCGCCTCGTTGACCATGGAGGACCAGTTCGAGATCCTCGACTGGCAGGTACGTTTGCAGCACGTCATGCACGAGCACATGGGCGCGCGCGTGTCGATCAATGTGCACAACCGGGTTGTCGAGACCGATGCGGCGCGAAGGCGATTCCTCGACCTGGTCGCTCAAGTGAGTGCGCCGACGACCTTCGAGTTCACCGAGACCTATCCCATGCCGCCAGTCGGGGCGTCCAACCATCTGCTCCGTGATATCCGCACACTCGGACACACCTCGGCCCTGGATGACTTCGGCACGGGGCTCAATGGCATGTCGCTGCTGACCGACTACGACTTCGACATCATCAAGATCGATAGGTCCCTGGTCTTCGACCTGCCCTCGCGTGCGGAGAAGCGAAAGACCCTGCGCCTGGTGCGCGAGATGCTGCAGGTCCTGGGCAAGGCGCACATCGTCGAAGGGGTGGAGACCGAGGACATCTTCGACACCCTGAAGGAGGTGGGATTCCGCAGTTTCCAGGGCTACTACTGCGGCATGCCCGCGCCTTTGGCCACGCTCGTGTCGTCGCCGACGCAGGACGCGCTGCCATGACGTCGGCCTTTCCCAAGCCCGCTGACGACGAGAAGCGCCTCGCCTTCCTCGCCGATCTCGCCATTCTCGATACCGCGCCCGACGAGAATCTCGACCGCGTCGTAGCCCTATGTCGCGGAATCTTCAATGTCCCGGTGGCATTGGTGTCCCTGGTCGACGAGGAGCGACAGTGGTTCAAGAGCATCGAAGGACTGGACGTCTGCGAGACGTCGCGCGACGTCGCCTTCTGCAACTACACGATTCTCGCGGACGAGATCTTCGAGGTCGTCGACGCGGTCGCGGATCCGCGCTTCGCCGCCAACGCGCTCGTCACGGATGAGCCGCACATCCGCTACTACGCGGGCGCTCCGCTCGTCTACGACGGCGTACGGATCGGCTCCCTGTGCCTCATCGACTTCGTGCCGCGCGATCCCCTGACAGCACAGCAGCGCGAAGTCCTCCACGCCCTCGCGGATTTGGTGATCCGCGAGATCCGCGTGCAGCGACTCTTGCGCGTCGCCGTCGCCTCGCTCGCTGATTCCGCGCGCGACCGCGGAGCGCATGCGTCAAACTCATGAGGTGAGTAGCCGCCAGAAGACCTCTTCAGGGTCGTGGTGGTTGTCGGTGGTCGTGCCGTGCCTGCTCATCGTGCTCATCCTCGGTGCCGACCTGCGCGAGGGTCCCAAGACCGCGTACGTGGGCGTGCTCACCGCAGTGCCGCTCTTCGCCGCGATCTTCGGGACCCCGGTCATGACGGCAGTCACGTCGTGCATCACGTGGGCTTCCGCCCTGGTGTTCGGTCTCATGTCCGCCGACGGCAATGTCCCCGCGCAAACGGTCCGGCTGGTGATCATCGCTGTCGCAGGAGTAGTCGCTGTCGTGGCCGCCTATGTCCGCCAGCGGCGGGACCAGCAGTTCCAGCAGGCCCAGCAGTCAGCAGCGGAGGCCGATGCACTGCGGGTCCAGGCTGGACGCGACTACCTGACGGGCCTTCTCAACCGGCGTGGCCTCATCGAGATTCTCGACGCCCAGCCTCCACAGCAGGGGACGGTTGTCGTCATCGACTGCGACCACTTCAAGGACGTCAACGACAGATTCGGCCACCTCGTGGGCGATGAGTTCCTGCAGGGCCTCGCAGGTCGCCTGTCCAGTGGCCTCTCCCAGGACGATCTCATCGCACGCTGGGGCGGGGACGAGTTCCTCCTGGTCCTCCGCGTGCCCTTCGATGACGGGGTGGCGGTCGCGCGTCGCGTGGTGGATCACGTCACCTCTGGTCCCATGGCGACCGCGGCGGGCCTCATCCCGGTCTCGCTCTCCGCTGGTGCGGCACCATTCGAGGCGATACTGGGACTGGATTCCGCCATCGCGGGCGCCGATCGGGCGATGTACAAGGTGCGATCGACAGGCACGGGAGTCCTCGGTCTCGATTTCGCGCCGTAGGAAGCGGCCCGACTGGATCGTGCCAGCCCACCTGGTACGGGCGCCGTCCTGCGGTGCACAATTGCGCCCGTGACCTCGTCCGCTAACCCCCTCACCGGCCTGGGCTGGCCTGTTTCACGTGAAACAGACCGGGGAAATGTTTCCCGTGAAACAGGGTCTACGGGCTTGGGCTGGCCGGCAGAGGCCCCCACGGTGGCACCACGGGAGCTCGCCCAGTGACAAGGATTCTGGCTGTGGCCAACCAGAAGGGTGGGGTCGGCAAGACGACGACGACCGTCAACCTCGCCTCCGCCCTGGCGGCTGATGGCCACGAGGTCCTCGTGATCGACCTCGATCCACAGGGGAATGCCTCCACCGCACTCGGCCTGGAGCACCACAGCGGCGTGCTCAGCACCTACGAGGTGCTCACCCAGGACGTGCCCTTGGCCGACATCGTCACCCCCACCCAGGAGGGTGGTGGGCATCTACGGGGCGCGCCAGCGACCATCGACCTGGCCGGCGCCGAGATCGAGCTCGTCTCCCTCGTGGCACGTGAGGGGAGACTCGATCGGGCCATCCAGGCGTATCTCGCGGACTTCCAGGCATCCGAGGGGCGCTCACTCGACTACGTGATCATCGACTGCCCGCCCAGCCTGGGCCTTCTCACCCTCAACGCCCTCGTGGCAGCGCGGGAGCTCCTCCTGCCGATCCAATGCGAGTACTACGCCCTGGAGGGCGTCTCCCAACTCCTGCGCACCGTGGACCTGGTCACCAAGCACCTCAACCCGGATCTGCGGGTGGGGGCCGTCCTGCTCACGATGTACGACGGACGTACCCGCCTGTCCTCCCAAGTCGTCCAGGAGGTCCGCGAGCACTTCGGCGACGCGGTGCTCCCGACGGTCATTCCCCGCTCCGTGCGCCTGTCCGAGGCTCCTTCGTACGGCCAGACCATCCTCGCCTACGACGCGAGTTCCTCGGGGGCACTGGCCTACGTGCAGGCGGCGCGCGATCTTGCGAAGGGGCACCATGGATAATTATCCACAGGTTATCCACACTAGTCACGAGGGGAGCCCGCATGGCTGAGGCGAAGCGGGGGCTCGGCCGCGGCCTGGGTGCCCTCATCCCCACGGAGCCGAGTCCGACACCAGGCACCGGGACCCCATCGGCGCCGAAGTCACGCGCATCGACCTCGTCGACGGGGAGGAAGACCAGGAAGTCCTCGGATCCCGCAAGCGGACCTGAGCCGATCGTCGGGGCCGTGTACGTCGAGCTGGCACCGCAGGATGTGGTGCCGAACCCGCGTCAGCCGCGGCAGGTCTTCGATCCCGATGCCCTGGCCGAACTCGTGCATTCGATCAGCGAGGTCGGCCTGCTGCAGCCGATCGTCGTACGCCGTCGACCCGATGGGCACACTCCGGCCTACGAGCTCGTTGCGGGCGAGCGCCGCTGGCGCGCATGCCAGGCCGCCGGGCTCACTCGTATTCCCGCCATCGTGCGTGACACCACGGATGACAACATGCTGCGCGAGGCGCTCCTGGAGAATCTCCACCGCGCGCAGTTGAACCCCCTCGAGGAGGCTGCGGCGTACCAGCAGTTGCTTGCCGACTTCGGCGGGACACAGGATGAGCTGGCACAGC
>JAULZJ010000205.1:0-4578 GCA_032117435.1 Candidatus Nanopelagicales bacterium
GAGCCACTCGGCAGCGGCCTCGACGTCGGCATCGTCGAAGATGACGATCGGAGCCTTGCCGCCCAGCTCGAGGTGCACGCGCTTGACGTCGCGCGCCGCCTCGCCCGCGACCTCCATGCCCGCCCGCACCGATCCGGTGATCGCCACCATCTGGGGTGTGGGGTGGGAGACGAGTGCCCGACCGGTGTCACGGTCCCCCGTGACGACGTTGAGGACGCCCGGGGGCAGGATGCCGGCGTCCGTGATGAGCTCGGCCATGCGGACCGAGGAGACCGGCGTGGTGTCGGAGGGCTTGAGGACGACGGTGTTGCCGGCGGCGATGGCGGGCGCGTACTTCCAGACGGCCATCATCATGGGGTAGTTCCACGGGGTCACCTGGCCGATGACACCGACGGGCTCGCGCCTGATGATGGACGTGAAGCCCTTCATGTACTCGCCAGCGGCGCGCCCTTCGAGAACGCGCGCGGCACCCGCGAAGAATCGGATCTGGTCGACCATCGGGGGAATCTCCTCCGACATGGTGACCGCGATCGGCTTGCCGGTGTTCTCGCTCTCGAGCGCCACGAGCTCCTCAGCGTGCTCCTCGAAGAGATCGGCGATGGCGAGCAGTGCCTTCTGCCGCTCCGATGGCGTCGATTCACGCCACTCGACGAAGGCTTCGGCCGCGACCGCGTAGGCGCGGTCGATGTCCTCGGAGCCCGAGACCGGAGCCGAGGCGAAGACCTCGCCCGTGGACGGATTCACCAGATCCTGGGTCTGGCCGCTCATCGAGGGCACTCGCTCGCCGCCGATCACGTTGTTCAGCACCCGCTTGTCGCTCACAGCGCATCCTTTGCCTCGGGGGGCCGACCTCCGTGATCGGCCCGCGGGCTCACGCTAGCGCCGACTCCCCATCTCGCAGCAGCCGCCCCATAGTCACGACGAATTCCGATGGTGTGACTGGACTCACGCAACGAAATCCCTTGCTTCGCCCGGATAGATCTGCCTACCCTGACCCCATGGCCCGCCTTCGGCTGGCTCGCGATGGCGAGCGCGGCAATCCTCCCCTCGATGACGTCTCCAAGGCGATCATCGAGCAACTCCAACAGGACGGGCGGCGGCCCTACGCGACCATCGGCAGGGCCGTGGGCCTGTCGGAGGCAGCGGTCCGCCATCGCGTGCAGCGCCTCATCGATGCCGGTGTCATCCAGGTCGTAGCGGTCACGAATCCCCTCCAGGTCGGCTTCCCGCGGGCCGCCATGATCGGCATCACCGTCGAGGGAGACCTCGAGGCGGTGGCGTCCGAGATCGAGGCACTGGCTGAGGTCGACTACCTCGTCATCTGCGCTGGCGGATTCGACCTCATGGCGGAAGTCGTCGCCGAGGACGACGATCACCTGCTCGAGATCCTCAACCGCCGCATCCGTCCGATCCCGGGGGTCAAGCGCACCGAGACCTTCGTCTACCTCCAGCTTCGCAAGCAGATCTACACCTGGGGCACCCGATGACCATCACTCCGCAGTTCGTCACCGAGCCCGGCGATGATCGCTTGGCAGCATCTGCGCAGCGCCACCTGTGGATGCACTTCACGCGCCACTCCATCTACGAGTCGGGACAGGGACATGTGCCCGTCATGGTCCGCGGCGAGGGTGCCTACGTCTGGGATGACCAAGGACGGCGCTACCTCGATGGTCTTGCCGGCCTCTTCGTCGTCCAGGCGGGCCACGGCCGCAAGGATCTGGCCGCCGCAGCGGCCCGTCAGGCGGAGGAACTCGCCTTCTTCCCCATCTGGTCCTACGCGCATCCGCGCGCGATCGAGCTCGCGGAGCGCCTTGCCCACTATGCGCCCGGTGACCTCAATCGCGTGTTCTTCACCTCGGGCGGCGGGGAAGCCGTGGAGAGCGCGTGGAAGCTGGCCAAGCAATTCTTCAAGCTCACCGGCAAGCCGATGAAGCACAAGGTCATCAGCCGCAACATCGCCTACCACGGCACCCCGCACGGCGCCCTGTCCATCACGGGACTCACCGATGCGAAGAAGTTCTTCGAGCCGCTCGTGCCCACCGGCATCAAGGTCCCCAACACCAACTTCTACCGAGCGCCGGAGGAGTACCGCTACGACGAGAAGGGCTTCGGCCTTTGGGCGGCCGAGCGCATCCGCGAGGCCATCGAATTCGAGGGCCCGGAAACTGTGGCCGCGGTCTTCCTCGAACCCGTGCAGAATTCCGGCGGCTGCTTCCCTCCGCCCCCCGGCTATCTCGAGCGCGTACGCGAGATCTGCGATGAGTACGACGTGCTCTTCGTCGCCGACGAGACCATCACGGCATTCGGGCGCATCGGGGACATGTTCGCCATCAAGCGATTCGGCGTGCAACCCGACATCATCACGTGCGCCAAGGGCATGACGTCGGGATACGCACCCGCCGGTGCCATGATCGCCAGTGACCGGCTCTTCGAGCCCTTCCGGCACGGCACGAACTCCTTCCTGCACGGCTACACCTGGGGTGGTCACCCGGTTTCCAGCGCCGTGGCACTCGCCAACCTCGACCTCTTCGAGCGCGAGGGAATTCTCGAGCATGTCCGCGATAACGAGGCGGCGTTCCGCACCACGCTCGAGCGCCTCTACGACCTGCCCATCGTGGGCGATGTCCGCGGCGCGGGCTTCTTCTACGGGATCGAACTCGTCAAGGACAAGGAGACGCGCGAGACCTTCAGCGACGAGGAGTCCGAGCGCCTCCTGCGCGGCTACCTCGACAAGGCGCTCTTCGACAATGGGCTCTACTGTCGCGCGGACGACCGCGGGGACCCGGTCATCCAGCTGTCGCCCCCACTCATCTGCGATCAGTCCCACTTCGACGAGATCGAGCAGATCCTGCGCACGGTCCTCACCGAGGCGGGCAACCGGCTATGACCCCACTACCCGATCCCGGTTCCACGTCGCGCACGCGCGTCAAGCGCATCCCCGAGAAGGCCGTCACCGAGCGCGAGGTGGCCTACGCCATCCTCGATGCCGGCCTCATGGCCCATGTCGCGGTCGTCACGGAAGGGCAGCCCTACGTCGTGCCCGTGGGCTACGCGCGACGCGGCGACGAAGTGATCTTCCACGGGTCGAGCGCCTCGCGGCTGTTCAAGACCCTTGCCCAAGGTGGTCCCACGTGCCTCACCGTGACCCTCCTCGATGGACTCGTCCTGGCGCGCAGCCTCTTCGAGTCCTCCATGCACTACCGCTGCGTCATGGCACTCGGGTCGTGCCGTCGACTGGAAGGCGACGAGGAGGTCGCCGCCCTGCTCGACCTGTCGGAGACCTTGATGCCCGGCCGCACCGGCGATGCGCGGCATCCGGCACCTCAGGAACTCAAGGCGACGATCACCCTGGCCATCCCCCTCGACGAGATCTCGGTGAAGGTGGGCAATCGCCCCCCCGAGGATGTCGACGAGGACCTGGTGGATCCGGTGTACTCGAGGATCTGGGCGGGATCGGTCCCCATCATCGAGTCCTTCGGCACGCCGGTGGCCGACGACCTTGCCGCGGATGTGCCCCTGCCCGATTACGTACGGCAATGGCGTCGGTGACTTCCCTGTGGTGGGACACGCTGCCCGATGAGTTGCGCGCTCCCTTCGGCGATCCCCTCGAGGGAGACGCCGATGCCGACGTCGTCATCGTGGGCGCGGGCTACACCGGACTGTGGACCGCCTACTACCTCCTCACCACGCAGCCCGGCATCCGCGTCACGATCCTGGAGGCGGAGCACGCGGGCTTCGGGGCGAGTGGACGCAACGGTGGCTGGTGCTCCGCCCTCTTCCCCGCCAGCGTTGCCACCGTCGCCGCGCAGAGCTCGCCGGATGCCGCCATCCGACTGCAGCGCGCGATGCACGCCACAGTCGACGACATCGGTCGCGTGGCCGCCACTGAGGGGTGGGATATCCACTGGGCCAAGGGTGGCACCGTCGTGGCGGCGCGCACTCCCCTGCAGTGGGAGCGCGCCCAGGCGGAGATCGCTGAGTGGCGTCACTGGGGATTCGCCGAGGACGACTATCGCCTGCTCGGCGCCGACGAAGCGCGATCCCTGCTCGATGCCACCGACGTCCTCGGTGCGACGTACACCCCGCACTGCGCCGCGATCCATCCCGCTCGCCTGGTGCGCTCGCTCGCGCAGACGGTCGTCCGGCTCGGTGGCCGCATCCACGAGCACTCCCGCGTCACGGAGTTGCGCCCCGGATTCGTACGCACGGCCCGGGGTCGCGTGCGGGCGCAGTACGTCGTCCGTGCGACGGAGGGCTACACCTCGGAGTTGCCCGGCTACGCGCGCGCAATGGTGCCGGTCTACTCCCTCATGATTGCCACCGAGCCCCTGGGACCCGAGGTGTGGGAGAGCGTCGGCCTCGACTCGCGTCCAACCTTCTCCGATGGCCGCCACCTGATCATCTACGGGCAGCGCACCGCGGATGACCGGCTGGCCTTCGGCGGCCGCGGAGCGCCGTACCACTTCCGATCCTCGATCCGCCCGGAGTACGACAGCGACCCGGAGGTCTTCGCGGATCTGTGGCGCAATCTCGTCGATCTCTTCCCCGCCGTCTCCGGTCACGCGGTGACGCACTCGT